>SHYL01000007.1 GCA_009692825.1 Dehalococcoidia bacterium
AGACAAAAAGATCAAACTACTTTATGTAGAAAACCTCCACGCAAAAATTTACATAAATGATTCTTCCACAATCATCAGCTCTATGAATCTCCTGAGTCCTCCAGCAAAAATTCCATTGAGATAGCTTTCAGAGTTCTAGACAAGCAACATGAAAAAGAAATCAAAGACTACGTCTTCCTAACCTTAGTAAAACTAGCTAAAAGTCCTAATGATTTGATTAGCTCTCATTCGGTTAATCACCCTCCTGTCAATTACGCAGTAAAACCCAAATTGAATACCAGTGCATTAGGAGTTTGTATTCGCTGGGGAGAGCAGATTAAGTTAGACCCAAGCAAAACCTTCTGTAGAAGTTGTTACGATTCCTGGGCTCAATATGAAAATGAAGATTAAGAAGAAGAATTCTGCCATATTTGCGGCAAAAGAGCCGACGTCTCTTTTGCCAAGCCGCTCTGTCGCTCGTGCTACATTGTTTCTACCAAGTAGTCTTAGCTGAAATAAAAAAGGCGCGTCTTAGACCCGCCTTTTACTCGCAATATTTCTCAACCACCGCCGCCAGCGCCTTTGGCTCCCGGCTCAGTCATCTTGGCAGGATTCAATATCTCCACCAGCTCCTGGTCTGTGAGCTTCGTTTTCTCTTTGGCTACTTCCTTGATCGTCTTACCGTTCTTAGAGGCGGTCTTGGCAATATCCGCCGCAATATCGTAGCCAACCACCGGGGCAAGCGCCGTAGCCATCATCAGGCCTCGCTCGACCATATCCGGGCCTTTGGTCGTAGCGGTTATGCCCTTCACGCACTGCTCGCTGAAGTTGGCGGATGCAGCGCCAAGCAAACTTACCGACTGAAGCAGGTTATAAGTGCCTACAGGCCACATCATATTCAATTCGAAGTAGCTGCCCTGGCCCGCAACGCCTACAGTTACGTCATTGCCAATCACCTGGGCGCATGCCTGAATCAACGCTTCCGCTATAACAGGGTTCACTTTGCCCGGCATAATCGAGCTTCCTGGCTGTACCTCTGGAAGGTTCAACTCGCCGATGCCAGCGCGTGGGCCTGAACCCATCCAGCGTATGTCATTGGCGACTTTCATAAGACTTACGCTTACGGTCCTGAGTCGACCGCTGGCGTCAACCATGGCATCCATGGTTGCCTGCGCCTGGAAATGGTGCTTTGTCTCCTTGATGTCGGCGCCAAGAACCTGGCTCATCACCTTGCAGACGCGGCTTGAAAATTCTGCGTGAGTGTTTATTCCTGTGCCAACGGCAGTCCCGCCGAGCGCTACGTCTGAAAGCTGGGCGATCGCCTCCTTAGAGCGCGATATGGAAAGTTCAACCTGGCTTGCGAAGCCTTCGAATTCCTGTCCAAGCCTTATCGGTGTAGCGTCCTGAAGGTGAGTGCGGCCTGTCTTAACTATCGGCCAGAATTCCTTCGCTTTCATCTTCAATGAAGCGTGGAGGCCATCGAGAGCCGGGAGCAGCTCCTTTTTGATGGCGGTGACAGCCGCAAGGTGCGAAGCAGTCGGTATAACATCGTTTGAAGACTGGCCCATGTTCACATGGTCGTTGGGGTGAACAAGCTTCTGTCCCAGCTTACCGCCAAGTATCTCAGTGGCCCTGTTAGCTATGATTTCGTTGGCATTCATATTAGTAGAAGTGCCGGAGCCGGTCTGATAAATATCCACTACGAAATGTGAATCGAACTTGCCGTCCATCACTTCCTGAGCAGCTTTAACGACAGCGTCGCAAATCTTCTTATCGAGCAAACCCAGATCCATGTTTACCTTTGCCGCGGATTGCTTGATGAGGGCTAGCGCATAAATAAAGCTGCGTGGATACCGTGCCGTGCTTATTGGGAAATTCAGTACCGCCCGCTGTGTAGAGGCGCCGTAATAGGCATCCGCCGGCACCTGCATAGGGCCCATGCTGTCTGATTCCGTTCTGGTCTTAATCTCATGGTTATTCATGGTCACTCCTTTAAATCACGGATGCAATAAAAGAAATTTACTTATGTTATATTTACGGGCAGCAGAGCCGTCTTAAGCCATACGATTATATCCAAACCTTCTACAAAGATTAGGCCTTCATGAGTTCTCCTACCACTAAATTTATAGGGCGTTTTCAAATCGTTGATGCTTTTGTATCGACAAGCCTTGCTTCTTCATATAAAGCTCTCGATCCAAAAACAAACGAATATGTAACTCTCAAGGTGCTCCGCCCTCACTTTTTTGAAGACAACGCTACTGCGGACAAATTCAAACAGACATTGCTTTCGTATGCACAGGTTGGGCATGACAACATAGCGAAAATTTTCGAGGTTGGTCAAGAGGGCAACGAGTTATGGGTATCCAGGGCTAACGTACCGTTTGATTCCCTGCGCCACCTCAAACTGCCGGCCGCAAAGGCAGAAGTAACAAGAATCATAGGACAAGTAGCAAATACCCTTGATTATTTGCATAGCCTCGAGAGAGTTCACGGCGATATCAAGCTCAGTAACATCTTCTTTGACGGGTCTAAGGTAGTCGTCACAGACCACGGCATGATAGCTGCAATCGAGCACCTGCCTCCGCTCATAAAAGCAACGTTGAACACACCACAGCCCGTATTTGCGGCTCCTGAATTTACACAGCGCGGCAAGCTAGGCGTAGCCTCAGACATTTATGCCTGTGGAGTGCTCGCGTTCAATCTATTGACGGGCGAGCCCCCGTATTACGCAACAGATTCATCTTCGATGCTCGCCAAACAGCTGACGAAAGATCCCCAGAGACCTTCTGAGCTGGCGCCGTGGCTGACGTTTGCCGTCGACGAAGTCATACTCAGCGCGATAAGTATAGAACCTAGCAGGCGGCAGAAAAGCGCCGGAGCGTTTGCAGAAGAACTCCGTAACGCCCTAGAAACCGTTACATGGCCGAGCCCAGTTTTGTTAACTGCGACAGAGCACGTATCACAATCCCATACGCCTGCTGCAACCCTGGCAATGGCCTCGGCTGAACTAGCAGGCGGCTCAGTAACTACCCGGAATATTCTGATCCGTCTCAAAAGGATAAATAGGAAGAAGCTGATACGGAACAGTCTTATTACTATAGCTTCCTTAACGATATTAGTCGGAGTCTGGCTTCTATATGACATAGTCGGCTTGCCCAAATCCGCTGTCCATCCTTCTACCACGATAACGGCGGCATATTCGAAGGGAGAATGGCCCAGCTTCCTTGGCGGCCCTACTCACACAGGTTTTATCCCAGAAGCGACGGCCCCTATTAAGGGAAAGGTTAAATGGAGCTTTGTCACCGGCGACAAACTTTCAGCTGAGCCAATCATCGCTAACGGAACAGTCTTTCTCGCAACGACTGATAAAAGAGTCGTAGCGCTTGACCCTAAGGATGGCAGCGTCAAATGGGAATATAAGAAGGGGACAGGGCCGATCGATTCCACCCCTTCAGTGGCTGACGGCAAGGTATATTTCGGCCTCCGCGATGGAAGAATAATCGTCCTTAATGCGAACGACGGAACCACAGCCTGGGTATACCAAACTGACGGGTACATATTTACTCCTCCAACAGTCGATAAAGGAGTCCTTTATATTGGAAGCGGCGATAACAATCTTTACGCACTTGACGCAGCGACAGGAAAAAAGCTGTGGACATTCAATAGCGGTAGCTCAATCGCCGGGGCAGCGACTGTAAATAATGGAATAGTGGCGATTTCGTCGTGGGACGGAGCCATGTACCTTCTGGACGCAGATACAGGCAAGAAACGACTCAGGTATGTGCTGCCAGCCATATCATCCGGCTCGCTTCTGATAGTCGGAGACACCGTTTATTCCGGAAGCGCACGAAGCAGAAGGAACACACTCTATTCAATTGATTTGCAAGTGAGTGAGATCCGTACAGAGCGATGGGTGCGCAGATTTCTTATTCAACTATCAGTGTGGGGACTGGTAGACTATCCCGCCATAAAAGGCACCCGCTGGGCGGTTCGTCTCTCTGAACCAACAACCTGGCTTACGGCAGCCGATGACAAAATCTACGGGCTCAGTCAACAGGGGACTTTATTTACCTGGGACGCCGCAACGGGCAAGGAATTAAGCAAGAAAAAACTCGCAGACCGGGCGGATTCCTTACCCTTGGTGGTAGGCAACACAGTTTATGCAGCAACCTGGTTTGGAGACCTGTATGCTTTTGACAGGACATCAGGGAACCAGGTTATGAAAATGCAGTTAAACGAATCCATAACAGTCCCTCCAGCATTCGCAGGAGATACCTTATATATAGCGGCTGGCAACACACTCTATGCGATCGAATAACAGATAAGAATGTAACCTTGACACATTTACACCCCATTGGTAAACTTTCCAAGCGTTTGTTTCACCAGGCCATACCTTTGTCCTATTTTTAATCCCTGGAGCGATCAAACAATATAAGTATGCCAACAATTAACCAATTAATCCGCAAAGGGCGGACAAAAACATTCAGAAAGGGCAAGGCGCCTGCTCTTAACTTCGGAGTGAATAACCTGAAGAATAAGAAGGTGACCCACGTCAACTCACCGCAGAAACGCGGTGTTTGCACAGTCGTGAGAACGATGACGCCCAAGAAGCCGAATTCAGCTCTGCGAAAGATCGCTAGGGTCCGGCTCACCAACGGAATAGAGGTCACGGCCTACATTCCCGGTGAAGGCCACACACTGCAGGAACATTCCGTAGTGTTGATCAGGGGCGGCCGCGTTCCTGACTTGCCCGGTGTTCGATATCACATAGTAAGAGGCACACTCGACTCAACCGGCGTGCAGAACCGCAAGCAGGGTCGCAGCAGGTATGGGGCCAAGAGAGGTAAAGGCGCTGGCGGCGCTGCACCGGCAGCCGCAAAGGCTCCAGCCGCAGCAGCAACATGATCTCCTAAAACTCAAGCACGTTTCTTAGGGGGTCCTCACTCCATCGCTAGTAACGATGCTCCACGAAACTAAAGACGGAATCCTTTTGTCCTAAAAGAAAGAGCGCACAAGATGTCAAGGAAAAGAACAGCTGAAAAGAGACCTCTCCCACCTGATGCTAGGTATCAGAATGCTGACCTGTCCAGATTCATCAATAAGGTCATGCTCAACGGAAAGAAATCCGTAGCTGAGGGCATCGTTTATGACGCGATGGTCAAGATTGAGACTGAGACGAAGAAAAACCCGATGGACACTTTCGACCTTGCGATCAAAAACAGCACGCCGATGCTCCAGGTCAAGCCCCGCCGCGTAGGTGGAGCGACATATCAGATTCCGGTAGAGATTCCACCCAACAGGCGCCTTTCACTGTCCATGCGCTGGCTGATAAATGCAGCCCGCGACCGGAAGGGCAAGCCAATGGCTGAAAAGCTGGCTTCAGAGTTGATAGATGCTTCAAGAGGACAAGGCTCGGCAGTTAAAAGAAAAGAAGATCTACACAAAATGGCTGAGGCAAACAAGGCCTTCGTTCATTTCAGATATTAATAGCACCAAGGAATCACTTAGCAATGGAACTACCACTAGACAAAGTAAGAAATATCGGCTTCATAGCCCACATAGACGCTGGCAAGACCACCGTCAGCGAACGCGTGCTTTTTTATACAGGCCGCACGCATAAGATTGGCGACGTAGATGACGGCAATACCGTGATGGACTGGATGGACCAGGAAAAAGAACGCGGTATCACAATCACGTCCGCCGCAATCACAACCGAGTGGAAAAACTACCGTATCAACGTTATTGACACGCCTGGCCACGTCGACTTTACGGCAGAAGTAGAGCGAAGCCTGAGAGTACTTGATGGCGGCGTAGTTGTATTTGACGCAGTGGCAGGTGTCCAGCCTCAGTCAGAAACAGTGTGGCGCCAGGCTGATAAGTATGGCGTACCCCGTATTTGCTTTGTGAATAAGATGGACCGCACCGGCGCGGATTTCGCCAGGACCGTCAAAACGATAGTCGACAGATTAGGCGCACGCCCCGTTCCTATCCAGATACCGATAGGCGCCGAGTCAGCGCTCGAAGGTGTAGTCGACCTCATGGAGCAAAAGGCTTACCTCTTCAAGCTGAAAGAAAACAGTAAAGAGACGACGATGGTAGAAGCTCCCATACCGGACTCAGTCAAGAAAATGGCTAAGGAATACCGCGAGACGATGATTGAGCGCATAGCCGAGACTGATGACAAGCTCTCCGGCGATTTCCTCGAAGGCAAGGCTATCTCAAACGCAGATTTGAAAGCGGCTTTGAGGAGAGCCTGCATATCTAACATCCTGGTTCCTGTTGTCTGCGGAAGTGCCCTGAAGAATGTAGCCGTTCAGCCAATGCTGGACGCAGTACTTGATTATCTTCCATCCCCATTAGACGTGCGCGACGTCAAAGGCATTGATGTTAAAACCGGAGGGGTAGCAGAACGAAAGCCAAAGTTAGACGAACCCTTTGCAGCCCTGGCCTTCAAAGTAGTTACGGACCCCTTTGTAGGCAGACTGGTGTTCTTCAGGGTCTACTCTGGAGTCATCAAGGCTGGTTCCCAGGTTTCTAATTCGACAAAAGACATAAAAGAGCGCGTTGGCCGTTTACTGCAGATGCACGCTAACCGCCGTGAGGAGATTACTGAGATTTCGGCCGGCCATATTGCTGCCGCAGTTGGACTCAAGAATACATTCACTGGCGATACCCTTTGCGATTTGAACAACGAGATAATCCTCGAATCGATCAAGTTCCCAGAACCTGTACTGGCAGTCGCGATTGAGCCAAAGACTCAGGCTGACCAGGAGAAGTTATCTTACGCTCTCACAAAGCTTTCTGATGAAGATCCAACCTTCATTGTTAAGCAGGACTCTGAGACTAATCAGACCATAATCGCCGGTATGGGTGAGCTGCACCTAGAAGTACTCGTCGAGCGCATGCGCCGCGAGTTCAAAGTGGAAGCGAACGTAGGCGCACCTCAAGTCGCTTACCGAGAAGCTATCACAGGAACCGCAAAAGCCCAGGGCAAGTTCGTCAGGCAGACAGGCGGCCACGGCCAGTACGGTGACGTATGGTTGGAAGTACGGCCTGGGGAAAAGGGTTCTGGCGTGATATTTGAGAACAAGGTCGTCGGCGGCACGGTTCCCAAAGAGTTCGTCTCACCTATTGAGAAGGGTGTGAAGGAAGCAGCACAAAACGGTGTCATAGCAGGTTACCCGTTGGTAGACATCAAGGTAATCCTATATGATGGCAGCTCACACCCGGTGGACTCCAGTGAAATGGCGTTTAAGATGGCAGGCTCCATCGCCCTTAAAGAGGCAGTAAGAAGAGCCAAACCTGTAATACTTGAGCCGATAATGCTGATGGAAGTCGTAACACCGGGCAATTTCATGGGCGATATAATGGGCGATATCAACTCGAGGAGAGGGAAAATCCTAAACCTTGAGGGTCTGAACGACACACAGATAATCAAGGCCCACGTGCCATTGTCTGAGCTATTCGGCTATGCCACCGCCATGAGAAGCATGACGCAGGGCAGGGCAACACATTCGATTGAGTTCAGTCACTACGAGCCGGTACCACATTCGATAGCAGAGAAGATAACAACCGCGAAAGGCGTAGCAGTCAATGGCTAAACAAAAGATAAGAATAAGGCTGAAAGCAGCCGATTATAGGATCCTGGACCAGTCCGCTGTGCAGATCGTGGAAGCAGCTGAGAGGACAGGCGCACAGGTCGTTGGACCAGTGCCGATGCCAACGCGCGTAAGGCGATGGATCGTCAACCGCGGCGCGAACATCGATAAAGACTCACGTGAGCACTTCGAGATAAGGACTCACAAGCGCCTGATAGATATTTTGGACCCTACTTCGAAAACTATTGATTCTCTTACCAGGCTCCAGCTGCCAAACGGCGTCGATATTGAGATAAAGATTTAGGTGTAGCGATGGGCGTTAACGGAATAATCGGTAAAAAAATAGGCATGAGCCAGGTCTTCAAGGATGATGGGTCTCTTATCCCAGTCACCGTGATTGAGGCCGGACCTTGTACGATCACTCAGATCAAGACCAAGGAAAATGACGGCTACGATGCCGTCCAGCTTGGCTTTGAGGAAACTAAGGGTTTAAGCAAGCCTGAAGTCCGCCATCTTGCCGCGTCTAAAACGGGCCAGCTCCGCCATCTGCGTGAGTTCAATTTCAAACCGGACGACCAGATTCAGCTCGGGAATAAAGTGGACGTCACTATATTCAAAGAAGGCGAGCAGGTAGATATCACTGGTACATCCCGCGGTCTTGGATTCGCGGGTGTAGTGAAGAGACATCACTTCGCCGGCGGCCCGAAGACGCACGGCGCTTCCGACCGCACACGCGCGCCAGGATCTATCGGTTCCACTACCACACCAGGGCGCGTACTTAAGGGTCTCCGTATGGCAGGTCATATGGGTGACGAGACCATAACAACCAGAAACCTTGAAATCATTGGGGCTGACCAGGCACACAACGCTCTCCTAATCAGAGGTGCTGTGCCAGGCGCCAAGAATGCGATCCTGGTTATTAGAATGGCACGTCAGCCACACCGCAAACATGTTCGACAGGTTGTTAAGGCAGAGGTCACGTCAAAGGGACCCGCAAGAGCGACTGCGACGGTGAAACCAGCCCCTGCGAAAGCTCCTGCGGCTCCGGCCAAGAAGTAGAGATATGCAAATACAGGTAAAAAATATTTCAGGCAATATAGTCGAGACCATAGAGATCGCCGATTCACTGTTCAGGTCAGAGGTCAACAAGCCTTTGCTGCACCAGGCGCTCCTTCGCGAGCTTGCCGGTCAGCGCAAGGGCACCAATGATACAAAGACCCGCGCAGAGGTGTCCGGCGGCGGTAAGAAGCCCAGACCTCAGAAGGGAAGCGGCCGCTCAAGACAGGGCAGCACAAGATCTCCTCTATGGGTTAAAGGTGGAATAGCACACGGTCCTCACCCACGCTCTTACACGCAGAAGATGCCCAGAAAGATGTGGCGCATAGCCCTGAGCGGCGCGCTCTCATCCAAGATTTCAGACGAGCAGCTGATAGTTGTAGACAAGTTTGACTTCACTACACCTAAAACAAAGCCAATGGCAGAAGCATTGTCTCAGCTTGGCGCAAATAGGTCCGCCCTGATAGTGACCGGGAAAGTGGACGCCACTCTTTCCAAGTCGCTGGACAATCTTCCAAGAGTAAAGACGGTTCCCGCAATGAACATGAAGCTTCATGACATCATCAGGCACAACAGAGTTCTCATGACTGTGGATGCGGTAAGAGAAGCCGAACGCATCTGGGCTAAGGAATAAGTAATGGCAAAATCAATACCTTCAGTATTAAAAAGGCCAATGGTGACTGAGAAGAGCACCACCCTGGGCGAGACCAATAGATATGTATTTGAAGTAGCTGATGACGCTACCAAGCCAGACGTGAAGCAGGCCGTACAGGCTGCCTTCAATGTGACAGTGCTCGACGTAAACATGATAAGAACGCATACCAAACCGAAGAGGTTTGGTCAGAAGCTGGTCATACGCCCAAGAACAAAGAAAGCCATTATCAGGCTAAAAGATGGCGACAAGATACAGCTGTTTGAGAATCTGTAACAGGTACAAATATGCCAGTTAAACAATTTAAACCAACATCGCCTTCCGTACGCGGCATGAGTGTTTCCTCCTTTGAGGAAATCACTAAGTCGAAGCCGGAAAAGAGCCTTATATCACACCGTAAAGTATTCGCAGGCAGGAACAACCGCGGCAAGATAACCGTACGCCATCACGGCGGCGGCGAGCAGCGGGCTCTCCGTCTTGTCGACTTCAAACGATACGATAAGGCTAACGTCCCAGGACGTGTGCTGGCAATCGAATATGATCCAAACCGCTCGTCACGTCTCGCCCTGATACAGTACGCGGACGGCGACAAGAGATATATTCTGGCACCAGTCACAATGAAAGTCGGAGACAGCGTTGTTGCCGGACCTGAAGTTGAAGCGCGTGACGGAAACGCCATGCCGCTCAAAGCCATCCCTCCGGGCTCTCCCATACACTGCATTGAGCTTCAGCGCGGCAAGGGAGCGCAGATAGTCAGAAGCGCAGGCACCGCTGCTCAGCTGCTCGCCAAAGAAGGCAGATGGTGCACGGTGAGACTGCCGTCAGGTGAAATGCGCCGCGTAGACATTGAGTGCTATGCCACGATAGGTCAGCTTGGCAATCCTGAGCATAAGACCATCAAACTCGGTAAAGCCGGCAAGAGCCGTCACCTGGGCATAAGGCCGCATGTCAGAGGCAAAGCCATGACACCCAGAGACCATCCGCACGGCGGTGGTGAAGGCAAGAACCCCATCGGACATCCAGGTCCGTTGACTCCATGGGCTCAGCCTTCCCGCGGATACAGGACTCGAAGAAATAAGCGAACCAATAAATTTATCATTAAGAGAAGAGGCTAGAGGTGTCACGCTCTACCAAAAAAGGCCCGTTTGTAGACCTTAAATTACAGAAGAAAGTGGACGCTGTCGTGAAAAGCGGTCAGCGCACCATCATCAAAACATGGGCAAGGAGCTCTACTGTCACACCCCAGATGGTCAGTCTGACAATTGCGGTGTATGACGGCAGGCGTCATGTTCCTGTCTTTATTTCTGAAGAGATGGTAGGGCACAGACTGGGCGAGTTTGCCCTGACAAGGATGTTTAGATCTCACGGCAGCAAGGCTGCGGCCGAAGCTGCGGCAGCCGGCGCTTCTTCCGGACCAGCACCCGCTCGGGCCCCGGCAAAGGAATAATTAGATGCAAGTTAAAGCAAGCGTTAAAAATGTCGGCGTGCCTTCCAAGAAGCTGCGCCTCATAGCGGATACTGTACGCGGCAAGCATGTAGGGGATGCCGTAAACATCCTGACCTTCCTTGCCTCACCATCCGCCAGGCACGTCCTAAAGGTGGTCAAGTCGGCAGCTGCGAATGCTGAAAAGAACCACCAGCTGCTTGCAACAGACCTCAAAGTGCTCAGAATCATGGTTGACGAAGGGCCGACAACCAAGCGAATACGAGCGAGAGCCAAAGGCAGAGCGTCCCGTATTTTGAAACGCAGTAGCCATATAACAGTGATAGTGGAGGACAGCGCCGTTGGGACATAAAGTACATCCTGTAGGCTTCAGGCTTGGAGTAACGAGCGGCTGGTCAGCCAAATGGTTTGCGGCCAAACCCAAGACATACCGCGAGCATGTGCTCGAAGATATGAAGATCAGAAAAGCAATCGCGACTAAGTATGCCGATGCTGCTGTCTCACGCGTTGAAATTGAGAGAAGCGCAAACGAGGTTGTCGTAACTGTTCATACGGCGCGCCCAGGAATCGTAATTGGTAAGGGTGGCCAGCGAGTTGAAGAGCTGAGACAGCTCCTGGAGAAGCAGATCTCCGGCAAAAAGGTCCGCTTGAACATACAGGAGATTCGCCAGGCTGAATTGGACCCTTACCTGGTAGCTCGCAATATATCTGACCAGCTTGAGAAAAGGGTCTCCTACCGCAGAGCAATGAAACAGGCGGTTAGCAGGACGATGCAGTCAGGTGCAAAGGGCATCAAGATACAGGTGTCCGGAAGACTCGGAGGCGCTGAAATAGCCCGCACAGAAAAAGAGTCTCAGGGCACAGTGCCATTACACACAATTAGAGCAGACATAGGATTTGCAATCGCAGAGGCTCACACACAGATGGGTCACATTGGCGTAAAAGTTTGGATTTATAAAGGCGAAACGCTTAACGAGAAGGCTGAGGCACTGAGGACAATGCAGAACCAGCCCGCTGCTCCAGCGACGCCAGAGGTGAGTGTCACGCAATGATGCAGCCTAAGACAGTAAAGTACCGCAAAGCTCATAGAGGCAAGCGCCGCGGAATGGCAATGCGCGGCAACAGCCTTTCATTTGGCGAGTTCGGACTCAAGGCAATGGAAAATGCATGGATAACCAGCCGCCAGATCGAAGCTGCAAGACGTGCCATGACACACGAGGTCAAGCGCGGCGGCCAGATTTGGATCAGGATATTTCCTGATAAGCCCGTTACCATCAAGCCTGCCGAAACACGTCAGGGCGGTGGTAAAGGTGGCGTAGACCACTGGGTTGCAGTAGTAAAACGCGGCCGGGTGATGTTCGAGATCGCTGGTGTAACCATGGAAGACGCGAAAGAAGCCATGAGGCTTGCGTCCGACAAGCTGCCGATTGAGACGAAGTTTATACAACTTAATGCTTGGGAAGCAGGGAGCACAGGAGTCTAATATGCCGAGCAAAGTTGCGGAACTCAGAGGGCTTTCACTGCAGGATTTACAGGTAGAGCTGTCCAACACTGAAAAGGAACTCTTTAACCTCCAAGTGCGATGGAGCACTCGCCAGCTGCCGAGCAGGGGCGAAATTACAAAGGCGCAGAAGAAGATCGCCAGACTAAAAACAGTGGCCCGAGAGGCCCAGATAGCAAGGGTGCGTTAATGGCAACGGAAGCAGAAGTCGTACATAAAATTCGGGTGGGCCGCGTAATAAGCGATAAGATGCAAAAAACGCGAATAGTAGCCATTAAGTGGAAGCAGCACCATCCTAAATATAAGAGACTCGTATCAAAAGAGACCAGGTTCAAGGTTCACGATGAGAAAAACGAGAGCAAATTGGGTGACCTCGTCAGGATAATCGAAGGCAGACCGCTTTCCAAGGAAAAACACTGGAGGGTTGCTGAGATACTTGAGCGCGGCATGGTAGCAAACATTAAGCCTGTTGAAATTGAAGAAAGCACACTGGTAGAGCTTTCGACCAAGCAGCGACCTGAAATCAAGAAGGAAGAACCGAAAGACGCGACTCAGTAAGGTCTAATTCAGATATTTGAAGTGGTAATAAAAAATGATTCAAACCTATACAAGATTAAAAGTAGCCGATAATTCCGGCGCAAAAACTATCATGTGCATAAATGTGCCGGGCGGCTCTGGTAAGAGATATGCGCGCATCGGCGACATAATTGTTGCGAGCGTGAAGGAAGCCACTCCTGGGGCAGCCGTAAAGCAGGGCAACGTCGTTAAAGCGGTAGTAGTGCGAACCACAAGGTCTACCAGACGTAGCGACGGCTCATATATCCGCTTTGACGATAACGCAGCGGTTCTTCTGACCGATGCGACCAATCCTAAAGGCACTCGTATTTTTGGCCCCGTAGCCAGAGAGCTTCGTGAGAAAAACTTCATGAAGATAATCTCACTTGCCCCTGAGGTGCTGTAAGCGATGCATATACATAAAAACGACCTCGTAAAAGTAATCACAGGCCGAGATTCAGGTAAGAAGGGCAAGGTCCTTCGTGTTATTCCAAGCGCCGGCAGGGTGCAGGTGGAAGGCATAAATATCGTAAAGCGTTCATTCAAAGCGAGGCCAGGTGTCAGGCAGGCAGGAATCGTTTCTATGCCAGCCATGATGAACATCTCCAAGGTGCAGCTGGTCTGCCCAAGCTGCAACAAGCCGATGCGTGTTACATATCAAATTAATAATGGTGTTAAGGTAAGGATCTGTAGGTTATGCAAAGCGACGATAAGCCAGTAAAACCCAGAAGGCCAAAAACAGAAAAAGTAGAAGAGCTTAAGACGCAGGGAACACCCGCGTCTGGCGAAGCCGCGGCCAAGCCAACCAGAGCTCCCCGACAGTCCAAAGCTGCCGGCGAAGCACCTGCTGCTAAAGCTGATGCTCCCACAGCTGCCCCCACAAGAACGCCACGTGCAGGCGGACGGCCTGCCGCGTCAGCTGCACCCGCAGCCCCGCCTGCGGCTAAACAGCCGTTACTCCCGCCGCCACCGGCCAGGCTCAGGGAGAAGTATCTTAAGACCATCGTTCCGACACTGATGAAGGACCTTGGCTTCCAGAACACAATGCAGGTTCCGAAGCTGGAAAAGATCGTCATAAACGTGGGTATCGGCCGCGAGGTAACTTCCTCGGAAAATTCGGCCAAAATCGTTGACGCAGCACTCAAAGACATCACTGCGATTGCCGGCCAGAAGCCGATAATTAAGATGTCCAAGAAAGCGATCGCGTCCTTTAAGCTGAGGAAGGGTCAGCCTGTTGGCATCATGGTCACACTCCGAGGCGCCAGGATGTACGAATTTTTCGACAAGCTGGTCAATGTAACGCTTCCCCGTATACGAGACTTTCAGGGCTCCCCCATAGCAAGCTTTGACGGGCGCGGAGCTTATCAGCTTGGTATGCGTGAACAGACGTTATTCCCTGAAATCGAATACACATCTGTGGACAGGGTTCGAGGGCTGCAGATAAATATCGTCACGACCGCAGATTCCAAAGAGAACACCAAGAAACTTCTCGAGTCACTGGGTATGCCGTTCGCCAAGGAAGGCGCTCAGTCGAGACCTAGATTTGCAATTCGAGCGTAAATGAAGGTTCAATTAATGGGGATGATTATCTAATGGCAAAGGTCAGCAAGATTGAAAAATGGAAGCGCCAGGCTATTAAGCCTAAATTTAAAGTCCAAGCGCATAACCGCTGCAACCTTTGCGGCAGACCGCGCGGCTACATCAGGCAGTTCGGCCTGTGCCGAATCTGTTTCAGAGAACGAGCTTTAAGAGGCGAACTACCGGGCGTACAAAAGGCAAGCTGGTAAGAATCGAATTATCAAGTCCCTTCAAGACTAGTGAAAAGTAAGGAAAGACACAGGATATGAGCACCGACCCAATAGCAGACATGTTAACCAGGATCAGGAATGCTTCGATGGTCAAGCACGACAGCATAACTGTGCCTGCATCAAAGACAAAAATAGCCATAGCTCAAATCCTCAAAAATGAAGGGTTTACCAGAGGCTTCGAATTGCTCAAGGGAAAGACTCCACAGCACAAAAATCTGAAGATTCAACTTATGTACAAAGAGAAAAAGGCTCCTGTTATAAACGGACTTCGCCGTGTCAGCAGGCCGGGCCTCAGAACATACTCAGGTAAGTCCGAAATTCCGAGAGTATTCGGCGGACTCGGAACCGCAATCTTATCTACTCCGAAAGGTGTAATGACCGGACAGCAGGCCTGGCGAAGCAACGTCGGCGGCGAAGTTATCTGTTTCGTCTGGTAAAGGTATTAAATAATGTCAAGAGTCGGCAATAAACCAATAGCAATTCCGAAAGGCGTACAGGTAACTGTAAGCGGTTCATCTGTGACCACGAAGGGTCCCAAGGGCCAGCTCACACAGACCTTTAATCCTGTGATCACGATCACACAAAAAGAGGGTACAGTTATCGTCGCAAGGACGGACGAAGAACGTCTGTCCAGGTCCTTACACGGCCTGACGAGAACTCTTATCTACAACATGCTCGAGGGCGTTGAGAAGGGGTACCAGAAAAGCCTTGAAATAGTGGGCGTCGGATACCGTGCTTCCAAGCAGGGAGACAGACTGGTCCTCCAGGTAGGCACATCGAAGCCTATGGATATTGCGCCCCCACAGAATATACAGTTCGACGTAGAAGGTCAAAACAGAGTCCACATCAGAGGCATAGATAAGCAGCTTGTCGGCCAAACGGCCGCTGCGATCAGATCGAAGCGACCACCCGATAGGTACAAGGGCAAGGGCATCCGGTACGTCGGAGAAGTCGTCAAGCTTAAACCTGGAAAGGCTGCTGCCAAGAAGAAGGCATAGTTATGAGTAACACAACTTCGATACAGTTGCGTCAAGTTAGACATGAAAGGCTCCGCAAGACGGTCACCGGGACCACAGAGCGGCCCAGGCTTTCCGTTTATCGCAGCTTAAACAACATTTACACGCAAATCATCGATGATTCCAAGGGCACAACCCTAGCATCAGCGTCATCTTTGGATAAAGATATCAAACCTCAGATCGCCGGAAAGAAAAAGGCGGAAGAGGCAGGTATCATCGGAAACGCTATCGCTAAGAAAGCTCTGGCACAGGGCATCAAACAGGTAGTATTCGACCGCGGCGGCTATATGTATCACGGAAGAGTGAAAAGCCTAGCGGAAGCAGCCCGAAAGGCAGGTATACAGTTTTGACAACAAGACAAGGTGGCGGGCGCCAGGGCGGAGCCGGCGGCAGACGGGACAACCCGCGCTCACAGGAAGAACATAGCGCCATTGAGAAGGTTGTTCATATTCGCCGTGTCGCCAAAGTAATAAAAGGCGGCAAACATTTCAGATTCAATGCGGTAACTGTTGTCGGAGACGACAACGGCAAAGTAGGCATTGGCTACGGTAAGGGCGCCGAAGTCCCTGATGCTGTACGCAAGGCCAATTTATCAGCACGCAAGCATATGTTTCTGGTACCGTTGCGCGGCAGGACCGTGCCCCAGATGGTGATTGCAAAGTTCGGAGCCTCAAAGGTACTAATTAAACCGGCCGCCCCTGGTACAGGAATCATTGCAGGCGGCTCTGTAAGAGCAGTACTCGAAGCCGCTGGTATACGCGACGTTTTAACAAAGTCGCTCGGGAGCCCGAACCCGATCAACGTAGTTAAAGCCACATTTATCGCCCTACAGAATATGCACGACCCGAAAAAAGAGGTAGCGCTGCGCAGAGCGCGCGCTGAGGAAGCCGCAAAATTGCCGACTCCTCCACCTCCAAGAGTTCCAATGCCGCCGCAGGCACAGCGTCCGAGACCGCCAAGAGAGGCAGACCATGGGCAAGCTTAAGATAACCTACAAGAAAAGCGCGAACGGCCAGAGATCTGTGCACAGGAGAACTGTCACCGCTCTCGGACTCAGGCATCTTAATCAAACAGTCGAATTGGAAGATTCGCCGTCCGTCCGCGGAATGGTCGAGTCTGTTAAACACATGGTCAAAGTGGAAAGAGCATAGCTTTTATGAAGATGCATGATTTAAAGCCGTCTCCAGGCGCAAAAAAAGACCGTATCCGGTACGGCAGAGGACTTGGCAGCGGCAAAGGTGAGTTTTCAGGCAGAGGCCGCAAAGGTCAGAAGGCACGCGCAGGCGGTAGGGTAAGACCGGGATTTGAAGGCGGTCAGCTGCCTCTTATCAAGCGCTTGCCAGCTAAACATGGGTTTACCAATCCTTTCAAGAAAGAGTTCCAGCTCGTTAACGTCGGTTTGCTTTCGGAAAGATTCCAGGCAGGAGCCATAATTTCAGAGGCTGTACTCCAGGCGAATGGGATAGTCAGAAAGAATATACCCGTGAAGGTGCTCGGCACTGGTGATATCAATAAGGCGCTCACTGTGAACGCAAGCGCCTTCTCAGACAGCGCAAGGGCCAAGATAGAGGCAGCCGGCGGTAAGGCGGTTAAGGCTTAAGGCATGACCACCGCCGCAAAACGCCAGCAGCACGCCGCGCCAAAACTGCTACAGGCAGTCATGGACGCATTACGACAGCCAGATCTCAGGAACAAACTCCTGTTTACTCTGGCTCTACTTATTGTTTTCAGATTCCTGGCTCACGTGCCAACGCCTGGAGTAGATAAAGGAGCCCTGGATCGGATCCTGAACGATAGCCCTATATTCGGTTTCTTCGATCTGTTCAGCGGCGGTTCATTCAAGCGGCTAAGCATCGCCTCCATGGGAGTATATCCATACATTACGGCATCAATCGCCGTCCAGCTTATGACCCCTATCATTCCGGCCTTCAGATCTATGGCAGAAGAGGGAGAGCAGGGAAGACAGAGGATAAACCAGATCACTCACTGGCTCACCGTTCCATTGGCAATACTGCAGGGCTTTGGTCAGCTGGTCCTGCTTGAGCGCAGTGGAGTTATCGCCAATGTGGGTTTTGGATCAGGCGAGCTTTTACCGACTGCTGTAATGGTATTGTCCATGACAGCAGCCACTATGTTCCTTGTTTGGCTTGGTGAGCTAATCACCGAGCACGGCATAGGCAACGGTCTCTCGATCATTATCTTCGGAGGCATCGTTGCTGGAATGCCTTCGCTCATCCAGGGAACATTCCTCAATCTCAACAACTTCTCAGGACTGATGCTCTTCTTGGTAGTCGCTCTGGCGATCGTATTCTTGATAGTCGTATTCACAGAGGCCACTAGGCGCGTGCCGGTAGAATACGGCCGTACGCTGTTCCGTGGCGGGCGAATGTACAGACAAGGCGGCAACACATTCATTCCCCTTCGGGTAAATTCGGCAGGAATGATACCTCTGATATTTGCAATCTCCATAGTTATACTCCCTGGAGTATTCGCATCTTACTTATCAACCAATACTGGATGGTCTGGCTCAGCGGCACGGTTTATTGCTGACCTTTTCAATTCCACAGGCTACTTCTACTGGGCTCTATTCTTCTTCCTCACAGTAGCGTTTTCATTTTTCTACACGCTGGTCATATTCACACAGCAGAAGCTGGCTGAGAACCTTCAGAAAAACGGCGGGTTTATTCCCGGACTCAGGCCGGGCAAGCCAACGGACGATTATCTGACACGCGTAATTCTGAGAATCACATGGGGTGGGGCCCTATTCCTTGGCCTGGTTGCAGTCACACCATTCTTCATTGAAAAGATAACGGGTGTTACTGGCCTGCTTCTGAGCAGCACCAGCGTATTGATCGTGGTCGGCGTAGTGCTTGATACGATGAGGCAGCTTGAGGCCCAGCTGCTCATGAGGGATTACGAAGGGTTCCTGAAATAATGAACCTGATTTTACTCGGCCCTCCTGGAGCCGGCAAAGGTACTCAGGCTATAAACCTGGCGAAAAAGCTCGGGGCGGCGCACATTGCCACCGGCGATATGTTCAGGCAGGCGATAGCCAACGGGACACCGATAGGGAAAAAGGCGAAGGAATATATGGACAAGGGTGTCCTGGTTCCTGACGAAGTCACCATTCAGATGCTCCTGGAACGGCTCGGACAGCCCGACAGCAAAAATGGGTTTATCCTGGATGGGTTCCCAAGAAATATTTCACAGGCAGAAGCTCTGGATAAGGCACTTAGTGACAGAAATAGTACAATAGATGCGGCTCTTCTTATCGACGTAAAAGATAGTGAGCTGATAGGGCGTCTAACAGGCAGGTGGGTTTGCCGTACTTGCCAGACGCCGTACAACGTAAAAAGTCCCCAGCCGAAAGTACAAGGAAAATGCGACCGTTGTGGTGGAGAGCTTTATCAGCGTGAAGATGACAAAGAAGCGGTTATAGAGAACCGCTTAAAAGTGTATAGGGAACAGAGCTTGCCGCTTATCGAATATTATTCCAAACGCGGCAGGCTTAAACGTGTCAGCGGAGAACAGGCCATTGGAAACGTTGAAAAGGATTTACTAGAGGCGTCTAAGGCCACAGCGGGAAGAGTCAAGTGAGCGTAACGATACAGCCAACAGGCATAGTTATTAAATCGGCTGAAGAAATAGCCTCGATGCGCCGCGCCGGACAGGTTGTGGCGAAGATGATTGAAGCTGTCTCGAAAGAGATTAAGCCTGGCGTGACAACTGCTGACCTGGACGCAATCGCGTATCAGATGTGCAAATCGCTGGGTGCCAAGCCTGGATTTAAGGGTTATCACGGCTACCCTGCCACAATATGCACTTCAGTAAATAACGAAATCGTTCACGGGATCCCTGGCAAGAAAGTACTTAAAGAAGGCGATATCATCAGCATAGACGTGGGTGCGATTGTAGACGGCTTCAACGGTGATGCCGCACGAACCCTGCCGGTTGGAAAAGTTTCAGCAATGGCGGAGAAGCTTATAAAAGTAACCAGGGAATCGCTCGACGAGGGGATAAAGCAGGCAAGAGCCAAGAACCGTATGGGCGACATCGGCGCTGCGATACAGAAACATGCCGAATCTAACGGCTTCTCGATTGTGCGCGAATATGTAGGTCATGGGATCGGCCGACTTCTTCATGAGGAGCCTGCGGTTCCGAATTACGGTGAAGCAGGCAAAGGAATGATCCTTCCAAAGAATCTTCCGCTGGCAATAGAGCCAATGGTTAACGTCGGATCCTGGGAAACTCGAGTACTTGAAGATAAATGGACAGTGGTCACCAAAGACGGAAGCCTTTCTGCACATTTTGAAGATACTCTTGTAATAACTGACGGTCAGCCTGAGATTTTAACCAGGCTATAGAAAGCAACAGAAATATATGGTTCAGAAGGAACAGGGAACTACAAAATCCAAAAAAGAGGCGATCGAGGTCGAGGGAAAGGTCGCAGAGTCTCTGCCAAATGCCATGTTCAAGGTAGAACTGGCTAACGGCCACAGGGTTCTTGCCCACATATCAGGGAAAATAAGGGTGAATTTCATAAAGATAATCACTGGCGACAGAGTGCTCGTAGAGCTTTCGCCTTACGACCTTACCAGAGGCCGGATTACATACAGATTTAAGTAGTACTGGACGGAAACGGATAAGAGATGAAAGTAAAAGCTTCAGTAAAAAAGAGATGTGAAAAGTGCCAGGTTATACGGCGTCATGGCGTCGTGATGATAATCTGCGAAAACAAAAAGCATAAGCAGAGACAGGGCTAGGAGGTTCTATGGCACGTATAGCTGGAACAGAGGTCCCGAATAAGAAGCGCATCGAAGTTGCGCTTGGATATATTCACGGCATTGGCCCAACACTTGCAAAAAAGGTGGCCGAGCAGGCGGGTATAAACGGCAATCCTCGAATCGAGGACTTGACAGAACAGGAACTAACCCGCATCCGAGAGATTATCGACAAACAGTACCGCGTAGAGGCTGACCTGCGACGCGAGAACAGTCTCAACATCCGCCGTCTCGTTGAAATTGGCTCATACCGCGGAATGAGACACAGGAAAGGTCTTCCTGCAAGAGGACAGCGTACCAAGACAAATGCCAGAACAAGAAAAGGCGCACGCAAGACAGTCGCGGGCCGCAAGCGCGCAGCTGCTAAGAAGTAAAAGGAGCTTATGACTACTGCACAAACACCGCCTAATGCAGCTGCCGGCCCAACGCCCGGGCCTGCCAAGGGTAGAAAAAGAAGAGAGCGCAGGTCCGTTACACACGGAAAGGCTTTCATTCAATCTACATTTAACAATACAACTATCACTCTGACCGACACCACGGGTGCCGTGCTTTCATGGTCTACCGCGGGCGCAATGCAATTCAAAGGTTCCCGCAAGGGCACCGCTTTCGCAGCGCAGCGTGCTGCTGAAGAGGCCGCGAAACGCAGCATGGATCACGGACTGAGACAGGTAGAAGTGCTGGTCAAAGGCACCGGAACTGGCCGAGAGGCCGCCATCCGCGCGCTACAGGCCACAGGTTTGAGTGTTACGAGCATAAGGGATGTCACGCCGGCTCCGCACAACGGCTGCAGGCCTCCCAAGCGAAGGAGGGTTTAGCTCAGAATGGGACGTTATAACGGACCGGTATGCAGGCTTTGCCGCAGAGCCGGAGAAAAATTATTTCTTAAAGGCGAAAAATGCTTCAGCCCCAAATGTGCTGTGGACAAACGCCCAACACCCCCAGGCCAGGTAGTCGGCAGGCGCAAGAGGCTTTCCGAGCGAGGAATCCAGCTGCGTGAAAAGCAGAAGGCGCGCTGGACGTACGGCCTTCTCGAGAGACAAATGGTTAAGTACTACCAGGAGGCTAAGATGAAACCTGGTATGACTGGCAAAACTCTTTTACAGAGGCTTGAGCTTCGCCTGGACAACACTTTCTACAGACTCGGTCTTGCCGACTCACGCGCACAGGCAAGAGAGCTGATAGTTCAGGGACATATAACTGTAAATGGCCAGAAGATGGACATCCCGTCTGCCAGAGTAAACATAGGCGATGTGATCGGCTTCGTGGAAAGCTTCAAAAAGAGCGGCTTCTACAAGGAGCGCATCAAAGACCTGCAGAGGAAGCCTATACCAGGCTGGCTATCACTTGACACCACCGCAGTCACCGGCAAGGTAATCGCTGAGCCGCAGATAAGCGATATGGACACCAAGATTGAAGACCGCTTAATAGTCGAGTACTACTCAAGATAAAGATTTCGCTGAACATTCGGGAGGCGTCTTAATTGACCACATTACCAGCAGTATTGAAAACAAAAATCGAAGAGGTCGAAACATTAGGCAACTATGGAAAGTTCATAGCTGAGCCGTTAGAGCCTGGGTTTGGCGTTACGCTAGGCAACGCTCTAAGGCGCGTTTTATTAAGCTCCCTGCCTGGAGCGGCTATAACCTGGCTAAAGATAGATGGTGTGCAGCATGAATATTCAACGATTCCTCACATGAAAGAGGATGTCATTGAATTCGTGCTCAATGTTAAATCTATCAGATTGCGCAGCCATACCGATAAACCAGGCACTCTTAGGCTTGAAGTAACCGGCGAAGGCAAGATCACAGCTAGCGATATCATGGCCAACCCCAATTTCGAAATCGTTAATCCGGAACTTCACCTGGCAACGTTGAATTCCAGGCAGGCAAAACTGTTCATGGACTTCAATGTAGAGCGCGGCAAGGGATACCAGCCGGCCGGTCGTATGGACGGTCTATCTATCGGTACGCTGCCGGTAGACGCGATCTTCACCCCGGTCCTTAAGGTTAATTACAATGTGGAGCACACGCGCGTCGAGCAGATGACCAACTACGACAAGCTAGTGCTTGAAGTCTGGACTGATGACAGCATCACACCACTGGACGCCGTCCGTCAGGCTGCCCAGCTGCTCGTGGACCAGTTCTTCCTGTTCTGCACCATCGGCAAGACTATAGACGCAGGTGAGCAAAAACAGCCGCTGGCATATTCAGTGCCCGCAGAGCAGTACAACACACCTATTGAGAAGCTAAATCTATCGCCAAGAACACTCAACTGCCTGAAGAGAAGCAATATCAACAAGGTGGGCGAGGTGCTCGAGCGCAGCAAAGAAGAGCTTTTGAATATTCGCAATTTCGGTGAGAAATCTCTAACTGAGCTCTATGACAAGCTGACATCAACGGGATTCATATCCGCTGAGATGAGATCAGCAATGATGGGCGATAAGGAAGAATCTGAAGCGGATCAGAAAGCTAAGGCTGCAAAGTCCACCCTAAGCTTCTCCGATCTCAAGAGGGTGCTGCCAGTCGATAGGAATAACGACGAGGACAAATAGCAGTACTGATTTTGATATAAGGAGTTAGCAATGCCAAAACACGGATATTCAGGAAGACATTTTGGACGCAAGACAGGCGTCCGCTTAGCCATGTATCGCAACCTGGTAACAAACCTGTTGAAACATGACAAGATGGTGACCACCGAAGCTAAGGCCAAAGAAATAAAGCCGATGGCTGAGAAGATGATAACGCTCGCTAAGAAAGGCGATCTGAGCAGCCGTCGCGCCGCACTGGCTTTCATAACTGAGGAAAGCACCGTACGGAAGCTTTTCTCAGAAGTAGGCCCCAAGTATGCGCAGCGCACGGGCGGCTACACTCGCACTACCAGACTTGGCCCTCGCATCGGGGACGGCGCTGAGATGGTCAAGATTGAGCTCGCCTAAGAACTTAAAAAGGGTTAAGGAGGATTCTCAACTAAATACTGCCAGGCGCAAGATAGCCATTGTGCTGGAATATGAGGGAACCCGCTATAAAGGGTCCCAGTCCCAGCCAAATCGTCCAACTATTCAGGGTAGTCTGAACGATGCGCTTAAGAAACTCACCGGCGAAAGCATCAAAACAATCTCGGCCGGAAGAACTGATACCGGAGTCCATGCAAAAGGACAGGTGCTCTCATTCGAGACATCAACCGCGATTCAGCCTGAGTCATTCACAAGCGCATTGAATCATCTCCTACCGGATGATATACGAGTTATAACAGCGCAAGAAATGCCGCCCAGCTTTGATGCCAGGCACAGTGCATCAAGACGCGTGTACGAATACGTGGTGTGGAATACGCCTCAGGCAAGCGCTTTTCGAAGCGCGTTCGTATATCACGTACCTAGGCCTCTGGATATTGAAGCGATGACAAATGCCGCTGATGCCCTTGTGGGCAAGCACGATTTCAAGGCATTCTCTGGATCGCTCGATAAGCACGAACGGACTACGGTAAGAACGATAAACGCGTTCAATGTCAAAAGAGTTGGGCACAGAGTGATATTCACTGTGGAGGCAAATGCATTTCTGCCACACCAGGTCAGGAGAATGGTCGGTGAGCTTCTGGCTGTAGGATCTGGCAACAAGACCCTTGGCAATATTGAGAATCTGCTTAGAACAGGCAGGTTAGGCTCTGCCCAGCGGTCAGTACCACCAAGCGGACTTTATCTGGCTAAGGTAAAATACAACGGCTTCAAAATTAGAGAAAAAGTGTAAAAAATGAATACAACAGTTAAAAGTTATACTCCAAAACCTGCTGATGTCACCAGGCACTGGCATCTGATAGATGCCAAAGACCAGACTCTGGGTAGGCTCGCTACCCAGGTTTCCGTATTGCTGAGAGGCAAGCATAAGGCGATTTTTTCGCCCCATTTCGTAACCGGCGATACAGTAGTGGTTATCAATGCAAAAGATATAAGAGTAACCGGCAATAAAATGCAGGCGAAGATGTATCGCTCTCACTCACAGCACCCCGGAGGCTTCAAGGAGCGCACGTTCGCAGAGTTGAACGCTGAGCACCCTGACCGAGTCATCATTCACGCGGTGAAGGGCATGCTTCCCGCTAAATCTATCCGTGACCAGATGCTCGGTATGCTTCACGTCTACGCTGGACCTGACCATCCGCATGCGGCGCAAATCAACGCCAGCGAAGCGGGCCATCCCGTGCCGGCAGTCCCTGCGAAATCCACAACCCCCAGGGTCAAGAAGACTCGAGCAACCGCCAAGCCAGCCCCAGAAAAGAAGGAAGGTTAACCTTTGACCACGAGCAAGGATTTTTATCTCGGAATAGGCAGGCGTAAAAGTGCCGTAGCACGCGCCAAGCTATCCGCAGGATCAGGGAACATCATCGTTAATGGAAAGCCACTAAAAGAGGCTTTCACCATTGAGTCCCTGCAGATCATGGTGCAGGAACCCTTCAAAGCGATGGAGGGTGCGCCTAAATACAACGTAATGATCAAGGTTGAAGGCGGTGGAATCACTGGCCAGGCTGGAGCCATAAGGCACGCCATCGCCAGGGCGCTCGTCTCGATGGATGAGAAGCTCAGGCCTGTAATGCGCAAAGCAGGACTCCTTACCAGAGACCCGCGCGTAAAAGAGCGAAAGAAGTACGGACTCAAGAGAGCCCGCAAAGCACCTCAGTACACAAAGCGTTAGCCGCTTCTCTTCATATGAATCAAAAAGACCCCCGATATTCGGAGGTCTTTTCATTTACACGAATATTTTGCGCTCAAATCTTAGCTGTATTCGGTGTGCGCAGGCCTTTTAATTGCATTTGCCTGCGTCGCGCAAAAAAGGATGTGATGGTACTCTCTAACCGTAAAGAGAGGAACAATCTGACTGTAAGGATGCCTCAAAGTATTGCTGCAATAAGCATCGCTGTGTTCGCTGAGCTGAAATTTATCTTCGCACCATAAACATATGAGTCCATCGTTTGGTGTCGTCATGGTTCCACCCCGCCTGTTAAATCTCTACCTACTACAAATTTAGAGCTGATTCCGCATCGACACACCATTCGAATAGGTAGCTTTAAGGTAGTGGAGGACCTTCAGATAGTACAAGAGTAGGTTAGGCGCAGATGATTAATCAGTGACTAAACTGGTTAAAAATAGACGTAGAAAGAGTTACGCCTCAAAGCTTAAGAAATAAGCTATGTGAATAAAGATACGAACGTGATGATGATCATTATCACAACCATGAGCACAAGAATCCCCAGCGCGGCCAGCAAAAGGCCTCCGATAGCCGTCGCCTGGCGCGACATCCTGGACTGAGACGTAACCTCTTCTTCACTCACGCCTTCCATATACCACCTTGGTCTTTTAGCAGGTGCGGATGTTTTAGCAGTCTGCCTGGCCTGGCGATTGGCTACAGCAGGACCGAGCTCGACATTAAGCCACTGAGACTCAGCCTCTTCCATGCTTTTGCCGTTTTTGTGGCTGTTATGGTTTTCTGTTGTCACAGCTTAATCTTAAACGCATCCTTGCCCGCATACACGGCTTTTTTACCTAGCTCTGACTCAATTCGCAACAGTCGGTTGTATTTGGCGACACGCTCGCTGCGTGACGGGGCGCCCGTTTTAATCTGGCCCGCGCTTGTGGCAACTGCAAGGTCCGCTATCGTCGTATCCTCAGTCTCGCCGCTGCGGTGGCTCACGACAGCCGTAAATCCAGCTTTATGCGCCATGGAGACCGCTTCCAATGTTTCAGTAAGTGAACCTATCTGGTTAACCTTGATCAGGATCGAATTGCTGGCTTTCTTCTTTATGCCCTGGGCCAATTTTTCTTTATTGGTGACGTAAAGGTCATCTCCTACCGTTTGTACGCGTCCGCCTATCGCTTTATTCAGCTTTACCCATCCGTCCCAGTCGTCTTCAGCCATGCCGTCCTCGATGCTTACGATTGGGTAGTCCTTCACCCACTTACCTAGGAAAGCGGACATTTGGTCACTTGTAAGAGTTTTCCCCTCTTTCCTGAGTGTATAGACTCCTTTGTTATAAAACTCACTGGAGGCTACGTCCAGGCCCAGATAACAGTCCTTTGATGGCCTATATCCCGCCTTCTCTATGGCCTCAAGGATCACTTCTACGGCTTCTTTATTTGCGCCAAGCGTGGGAGCGAACCCACCCTCATCTCCTACGTTCGTATTTAGCTTGCGAGAGCGCAGGACGGACTTCAACGAAGCGTATATTTCAGCACCCATCTGCAAGGCTTTAGAAAATGTTGCCGCTCCCGTTGGCAGAACCATGAACTCCTGGAAGTCAGTAGAGTTCTCAGCATGCGCGCCGCCGTTAAGGATATTCAGCATCGGCACAGGCAAAGTGAAGGCTTTCGCTCCTCCGAGGTAGGTGTACAGCGGTCGTCGCTTGGAAGCGGCTCCGGCATGCGCCACCGCCAGCGATATACCGAGTATGGCGTTAGCGCCCAAGCGCCCCTTATTCGGCGTGCCATCCACGGCAATCATAGTGCTGTCGACTTTAGTTTGGTCGAAGGCCGAGATACCTTTTACTGCAGAGCTCAACTCCCCGTTTACAGCCGCAACAGCCTTGAGCACGCCTTTGCCGCCGTACCGCTTCTTATCGCCATCCCGAAGCTCAATAGCTTCGTATTTGCCCGTGCTTGCGCCTGAAGGAACAGCCGCCCGTCCGAATGAGCCGTCTTCAAGAGTGACATCCACTTCAACTGTTGGGTTTCCCCTAGAATCAAGTATCTCCCGGCCGACGATTTTTTTGATCTTACTCAACCCATTCTCCAATGTCTGAATTTAACTGTTGTATATCTCATTGCTTTATGCTGAAGCTGAATTCTGCTTTTTCTGTTGTCACCCTTGTAGAACCGGAAACCACAAGCACAGAATCCACATAGCCATCCAAAGCGATATTTGCTGTAATCTGTCCGCCATTTTCACTGTTAAGAGTCATCTTTTCTACTTTAAGCGGTAACCCTTGTTTATCCCGGTGGATAAGCTGAACTATAAAGTTCTGTTTGACAACATTTGATGTCTTCACAAAACCTTCAGCGGCCCATAGGCTTTCACTTTCAACGGAGTCAACAAAGCTAATTTCTGGAATTGAAATATCGTCTATAGCAAAGCCATTAGTGCTTACAGCTTCATCGCTAATATACTCAAAACGAACGAGCACTTTCCCGCCGGCATAAGCATTCAAATTGGCAGTTTCGTTAACCCACTTCGGGGTATCTGACCCTCCGCTTTTGCCTGTATACCCATGACCATAGTTTGAATCAAGCGCGCTTTCTGATGTTGTGCTTGTCGCTTTAACGATGTCCCATGTGCGGCCCACATCTTTGGAGACCTCCAGATATGAAAAGTCGAAATCCTTCTCTATTTCATACCATACCCAGTAGTTCAGGGTTGCCTTCTGGACATTAGTGAGATCAAATTCACGCGTGAGCTTCGAATCTATCCCATCGCCCCGATTGCCCCACCAGAAATTAGAGCCGCTGTGGGCGTCCGTAGGCAGAAGCCTTACGGTATCGGCGCCATCGAATGTTATTTTGAAATCAGAATCGGGCTTTATCTGAAAGTAACGCGCTCCATATTGGGAAACTTGCTGGTTATCTTTTTTGTCAGGCACATTAACTTTCACAAGCGGGCCTCTGACACGTTGTAAATAATTTGGATAGCCATATTTGCCGGCAACCCCTGAATTGACCAGGTTAGCAATCGTCCAGTCCGCGAAAACAGCTTCGAAGTTCGTATTGAACTTGCTAAGGTAAGTATCGACTTGCTCCACGCCGGATTTTTCAATCTTGAAGAACTCTTTTATGCCCTCGTAACCGCCGTACCTAGCAAACATGTATTTCATAAAGAGGAAAGATGCCCCGTAGTGCGGCGGCGTTCTGGGTACTTCATCGTCCCACGCGTTCAGCTGGACATCAGCGTTTGGAAAATATGTATTTACGAGTGTGGGAGGATATCCAGCCAGGTCGGAAGAAAGCTCGGAAAGGCCTTCATTTACCCAAACTTCAGAGAATGGATTCGCGATAAACTCCACAGCGTGCTGGAGCTCATGGGCAAGGGTACTCAGATATTCCCTGCTGCCCACACGTAACTGTCCAGAGTTAATATATATGGTCTCGTGCTGGTTGCTTAAGTTGTTGACTACTTTAGGATACTCATCGAGCCCACTGAAATAGCCAGCAACCTGTGGAATATTCGCATGGACTATATACAAGTGCGGGTCCCCATCTACACCCGGATTCCAGAAATCTCCAAAATACTTTCTGACCGACGGAAGTATCACGCTCTCAAAATTCTGAGCAGCTTTTTCGACGTCTTCCTGCGGAGTACTGTCTTTTTGATCGAACCAGAAGTAAGCATTGGCAGTTTTATACCTAAGCGTTGCCGTCACTGTAAAAGGCTTGTTTTTATCAAGGTCCACAAGCTGGATATTAATCTGCGTTCCCAGCGGTATATCCGTTTGCCCCATTATGACCGTTCTTGGAATCGGAGCGTCAGATTTAAGCCTCAAGCGCTGTGTTATTTCAAACAAATCTCTCTGCGGGGCGACAGGTACTACCTGGCGGACATCCGGGATCGAAGTAGCCGTAGCAGTGGGAACGACAGTTTGTGTGCCGGATGGAGTGTTTACAATTGTGGGTGTTGATACTGGTTTAGGAGCTGTGCACGCCTGAAGAGCAGAGATAGCAAATATTAGAAGAAATACAACGCGTTTCAATTGAATTTATTCATGGCTGAGTTAGTTCCGTCTTTAAGCATCACTTCAATTACATTTCTGACGTTTTCGACGGCGTTTTTAATCGCAGGCTCTTCATCCTTTGTGAAATCGCCAAGCACATGACCGATGGTGTTGTTGCCGGCCGCCTCAGGCCTTCCTATGCCGACTCTTACACGCACGAAATTTTCGCTGCTGATATGCTCGATTATGGAACGGATGCCGTTGTGACCTCCGGCGCTTCCCTTTTCTCTTATGCGTAGCTTACCCAGCGGTAGGTCCATATCGTCATAGACTACGACGAGTCCTGCAATCGGGATGTGAAAAAACTTTACGATCGGCGCCACAGCCTCGCCGCTGTTGTTCATGAGTGTACGGGGTTTCATCAGCATCGCTTGCTTATCGGCAATGACGCACGTGGCTAATTCGTATTTGGATTTATGGTCAAACTTAGCGTCGTTGGCTTTCGCGAGGGCATCAAGACACCGAAACCCAATATTGTGGCGGCTGCGGGCATATTTTTCGCCCGGGTTTCCCAGCCCAACGATAAGTACACTTGGCGGCAAGGGTTACTTCTTCTCAGACCGGGTGGGGACCATATTTTGCGAAGCTTTCCGCTGCTTCTGGTACTGCTTCCGGTAAATAAACGTGATTATCGATGCGCTTGTAAGCCCAAACGTAGTTATGACGCCGGCAGTCTCAAATAATGTTGGCGGTGCGGTTGCTATAGCCATCAACCCGATTATGGATATCCCCGAGTATAAAAAAAGCAGTCTGAGCAGAGATTTACGAAGGAGAAACGTGATAATAAGTATCCCTGCCAGGCTAAACGACAATAACTTAGCCGCGTCTGAAAAATTACCCCCGTTTGTCATCCCATATACACTTAACATCCCAAATACCGCCAGCAATATGAATACAATGCTGTATATATTTTTAACTATCGTGGCTACAGGGGAATTCTTATTCACTTACCTTCGCCTATCAGTTTCAAAAATTCGTGCTCATTCAATTGCTTAACGCCGTACTGCTGCGCCTTCTCGATTTTAGAACCCGGGTCCTTGCCGACAATAAGATAATCAGTCTTCTTTGTTATGCTGCTGCCTACGGTGCCTCCCAGCTCTCGGATCTTCGCTTCCGCTATGCCGCGGCTCATCGAGTCCAGCGTACCTGTCACCAGCAGCGTCTTTCCGCTTAGCAGCAGCCCTTCTACTTTCTGCGGCGGCGCGCCCTCCAGCCTGACACCGGCAGCTCTGAGTTTTTCGATCAGCTCAAGGTTCTGCTTATTGCTGAAGTGTGCCAGCAGGCTCTGAGCTATCTTCGGCCCTATGCTTGGAATCATGGTGAGTTCTGCTTCAGTCGCCTTTGCCAGCGCGTCAACGCTGCCAAAGTGGCTCGCCAGCAACGTCGCGGTCTCCCCGCCTATATGACGTATGCCCAGTGCCATGATAACTGTAGCAAGAGGCCTGTTTTTGCTCGTCTCTATCGAGCCTATTACATTACTAGCACTCTTTTCGCCCAGGCGCTCAAGCGTTAACATTTTTTCTTTGGTTAACGAATAAATATCCGCCGAGTCTTTCACCAGGCCTGCATTCAAAATAGAGGCAACCAGCGCGCCGCCCATTCCCTCTATATCCATGCACGCCACAAAATGCGTCATGTTCTCGTAAATCTGCGCCGGGCACGCAGTGTTTGGGCAGCGCGTCATCGCTTCTTCCTCGATGCGTATCGCCTCCGATCCGCATGTAGGGCACCGCTTTGGCATCTCGAACGGCTCTTCATTCCCTGTGCGCTTTTCGAGCACCGGGCCTACTACTTGTGGTATGACTTCCCCCGCACGCTCGATTATGACTGTATCGCCCACTCGAATGTCTTTACGGCGTATGTCGTCCTCGTTATGCAGGGTGGCCTGGCGTATGGTTACTCCGCCGACGACTATCGGCTCCAGGATCGCGTAAGGGTTCATACTGCCGGTGCGGCCGACATTTATACCTATACCCAGAAGCTTTGTTATCCCTTGGGCAGCTTTGAATTTGTACGCCGTAGCCCATCTGGGCTCCCTACCTACAACTCCAAGAATATCCTGGTACCGGAGCTGATTTACCTTTACCACCACACCGTCGATGTCATAATCAATCTGCGCTCGGTTTCCTATCCAGATATCGTGAAATTTCTCGACTTCTTCAATGCTCTTCACCAGCCTTATTTCAGGGTTAAGCTTGAAGCCGAGAGATTTCAGGTACTGCATCGTGTCCCAGTGCGTCTCAGGCATGCTTATCCCTTCCGCCCATCCTAGAGCGTATACGAACATGCCCAGCTTGCGCTGCGCCGTTACGCGCGCGTCCAGCTGCCGCACTGACCCCGCGCCCGAGTTACGGGGATTGGCGTATAGGGGCAAACTCTGTTTCGCTCGCTCTTCGTTCAGTCTCACAAAGCTGCTGCGAGGCATGTAAACTTCGCCTCGTACTTCAAAGCGGGGCGGCGCGTCTTTCGGAACAGTCAGTGGGATGGAAGAGATTGTGCGTAAGTTCTGCGTGATGTCTTCGCCTTTTAGTCCGTCTCCTCGTGTTGCGCACGTCTTCAGGTGGCCGTTTTCGTATGTAATGGCCACGGCAAGCCCATCTATCTTGAGCTCGCAAACAAAATCGAATGGGCGGTTGTCCACGCCCATATTTGCCCTTCGGTACCAGTTCAGCAAATCTTCGTTGCTGAACGAATTGCTGAGGCTTAGCATCGGAAGGCGATGCTCAACGGATGCAAACTCAGTAAGTGGCTGTGCGCCCACACGCTGAGTCGGAGAATCGGGTGTTAGAAGGTCTGGATATTGGGCTTCCAGCGCTCTGAGCTCCTGTATGAGTGCATCGTATTCAGTATCACTGATCTCCGGGTTGTCCAGCGAATAGTAGCGGACGTTATGATAGTTTATCCGCTCTCTTAGCTGTTCAGCTCGTTTAATTTTTCCCTGCGATGGCAAAGGCATAGGATAAGTATAAATAAGCTGTCTCTTAGGTTCGAGTAGAACTTGCCCTTGCTTAGAAATTCGCCAATAGAGCCGTTCACGTAGATAGGCTCTACTCTCGCCTTAGTAGGCTTCATAACGCTGGTTGTCGCGCTTGTAGCGAAATCTAAAATCACTGCAACGATCAATGAGAAGAGTTTCTCTGAGGACAGGCCTGAAATTGCTGTCATGGCAAAAGATTTGTTTATATCCATGACAAAGGCGATCGCTGATGGATTCGTGATGCAAGCTCTATTTTTCCTCATGGGCGGCCTAATAATCATCGGTATTAGCATCTACATCATCATGAAGCGAAGGTCTATCCCTATTAGTGACTTGCATAAGGAATAGTCTGGACTAGCCTTGCCCCTGGGAAAGGATTTATAATCTACCTGAGGTCCCAATGCAGTCCAGCTCTACTGAAAAAACCACTCCCGTTATCGAAGATTATCTCCAGACTATCTATTCGCTTCACGCCGAAGGCGCTTCCGTCATAGGCGCGCGTCTCGCAGAAGCGATGCACGTCTCAGCGCCAAGCGTAACAGCCGTGATTCACAGGATGGCGGGCGAAGGCTACATAAAGCTGAACGAGCACAAAGAGATATTCCTTACTGAGAAGGGCAACTCAGCTGCCGAGATTATGGTCCGCAGGCACAGGCTGGCTGAGCGCATGCTAACAGACTTGCTTGGAATGAGTTGGGCAGACGTCCACGAAGAGGCACACAGGTTCGAGCACGCCATATCAAATCTTGTAGAGCAGCGACTGATGGAAGTCCTGAACTCCCCTGCGACATGCCCTCACGGCAGCCCGATACCAGGCAGCAGGCCAACCATGCCTCAGCCCGGTATCCCTCTCGACCGACTGAAGCCGGGCGACACTGCGAAACTCCAACGGGTCACTGAAAAGGTAGAAGTTAATAGAGCTCTTTTAATTTATCTGGGAGATAACAAGGTCAAGCCCGGAGCTACTATAAAAGTAGTCAGCATATCTCCATGGGACTCCAATATGGTTATTACTTGCGAGGGCAAAGACGTACCCATTGACCTTGATACAGCGGCACAAATGTTGATGGAACGGTAATCAGCACCAATTGAATTTACTTTCGAATGAACCTGTATAAGCTTCTCTGCAGGCCTCTGCTTTTTCTGCTTTCCCCAGAATCTTCCCATCATCTAGCAATTACTGCGTTAAAATTCGCTGGCTTGCCGCTTATCTCAACATTTGTCTCGTCAGCCTACCGCAGAAAGAGCGATGCTCTACAAGTAAAAACCATGGGACTCAATTTCAGCAATCCGGTAGGCCTTGCGGCCGGGTTCGATAAGAATGCAGTCGCCGCCGCCGGTGCGGAATCTATTGGATTCGGATACGTAGAGATCGGGACTGTAACGCCTTTGCCGCAGCCGGGGAATTCAGGAAAACGTCTGTTCAGACTCAAGCCCAGTATGGCATTACAAAACAGGCTCGGATTTCCAAATGTGGGCATGAAAGCGGTAAAGCAAAACATCAGGAGATTCAGACGGAACGGATATCTAATCGGCATAAGCATCGGCAAAGGCGTGTCTACGCCTCTAGATAAATCGACTGATGATTACATCGCGTGCCTCGATGAGCTTTATGTCGACGCCGATTATTTCGCTGTAAACGTAAGCTCTCCAAATACGTCCGGCCTGCGCGACCTACAACATAAGGCTTACCTGCTATCGCTCTGCAAAACGCTTATTGCCCGCTCTCAGGAATTGGCGCAGTCCCACTCTATTGCAGCCAGACCTCTGCTGATCAAAATATCGCCTGATCTGAGTAACAGCGAAATGGACGACGTTTTGGAGGTTGCTATAAGCACAGGCATCGCAGGGATAATCGCAACCAACACCACCACTTCGAACGTAGAGACTTTCGGAGCGGTACCAGGTATGGGCGGAGTAAGCGGCAGACCGCTGAGTAAAAGGTCGACTGACCTTGTAAGATATATATCTCAAAAGATGAGTAAACGCCTCACAATAATCGCGGCTGGCGGGATATTTACCCCGGATGACGCGCTTGAAAAACTTGAGGCTGGCGCAGACCTGTTGCAAATCTATACAGGTCTCGTTTATGAGGGACCTTCGCTTGCTTCGAAAATCAATCGTGAGCTGTTGAAATCTGGAAGATTTGCTACATCATCAAAACTTGCCGCTAAATCTGGATAGAAGGTATATCAATCTCATGAGTCTTGCGAAAGAAAAAATTTCAAATATGCTGGCCGCTGCGGTAGAAAAGGCCCAGCGAGACGGCATTCTTCCGCAGGTACCCATCCCTGAATACTTAATCGAAAAACCCCAAAATCCGCTGCACGGGGACTATGCCTGCACCCTTCCCCTTAAGCTGGCCAGGATTGCGAAGATGAACCCTCTGCAGATCGCCCAGAAGCTGGTGGACATGATCACACCAACTGACGAGATAGAGTCCGTGACTGCCGCCGCGCCTGGGTTTCTGAACTTCACGCTTAGAGCCGAATGGCTTCAAAAGCGGGTACCTTTAATCATTAAAGGTGGAAGTCATTTTGGAGACACCGATACTGGTAAGGCGCAGAAAGTACAGATTGAATTCGTCAGCGTAAACCCGACCGGCCCGATGCACGTTGGACACGGACGCGGAGGCATCATAGGAAGCACTCTGGCAAACGTTCTATCAGCAGCTGGTTTCCATGTTAAGAAGGAATATTATGTCAATGATGCTGGCAATCAGATAGATCTATTTAATAAATCCCTTTATGCCAGGTACAAGCAGGCTCTCGGACTTGACGAGCCTATGCCGGCCGATGGGTACATGGGCGAATACATGAAGGATCTTGGCAAGAAATTCGCTGACGAGTTTGGAGACAAATTCGAAAAGATACAGCTTGCCGATGGACAGAAACAGCTTGGAGCCATTGGCCAGGAGCGCATGATTACCTGGATCAAAGAGGATCTGGCACAAGCGAATGTGTCCTATGACAACTGGTTCAGTGAAAACGATCTTTACAAGAAGGGCTCCTACCGTAAAGCGATAACTCTCCTAAAGGAGCAGGGCTATGTTACGGAAAAAGAAGGCGCCCAGTGGTTTGCATCTACCATCCTAGGAGAGGATAAGGACAACGTTCTTGTGAGAAGTACAGGAGCCCCAACCTACTTCGCCTCAGATGTCGCTTACCACTACAACAAGTTCGTCGAGAGAGGATTTGATCGTGTAATCGACATATGGGGGGCCGATCACAGGGGCCATATCAATCGTAAGAAAATGGCAACGTATGCCATGGGTATCGACCCAAACAGGCTCCAAATCCTAATATACCAGCTAGTCACCCTTAAGCGAGGGGATGAAGTAATCCGCATATCCAAGCGCACAGGTAACATAATTACGCTACGTGAGATTATCGATGAGGTTGGGCCTGATGCGGTCCGCTTCTTTTTCCTCCAACGCTCTGCGGACAGCCAGATGGAGTTCGACCTGGAGCTGGCGAAGAAGCAATCTTCAGAAAATCCTGTTTTCTACATTCAATATGCCCATGCGCGCATCGTCAGCATTTTGCGAAGCGCAGCAGAGAGAGGCATAACATGGGAAAACGGAGATGTCTCAAAGCTTACTGATAAAGCAGAACTTGCCTTCATACGCAAGATGATTCAACTTGAAGAGGTGGTAGAAAATGCAGCATTAGCAATGGAGCCTCATCATCTTCCGCATTATGCAATGGGGCTGGCAAACTCCTTCACGCAGTTTTATGAACACTGCCGGGTGCTCACCCCAGATTCAGAATTAACGTACGCCAGGTTGAAACTGGTCGAGGCTGGTCGGATTGCACTTTCTCGCACTTTAACACTCATGGGAATGTCAACTCCAGAAAAAATGTAATTGATATAGCACACAAATATGAGCAAATAACATAAAAATCACGAATCCGCGCGATAACCGCTTGACGTACTCGCTACAAAGATGATTCAATATATACGTGCAAAATGACTGGAGGATAAGTTATGTTAAATAAGTTTTGGCCAGCACTTCTGGCCATTTCCGCTACAAGCATGCTGCTTATAGCATGTGGCAGCGGAAAAGATGAAACGCCAACAGCGGCGGTTCCTACGACCGTTAAGGCAACATCAGTTGTTCCAACGACAGCACCCAGCTCCGCAGCAGTGGCTACATTAGCCGCTACTCAGCCGACTGGCTCGACAGGAACTATTCTGGATAAAGCGTTATTCGTTTCTCCCATTGAGAATGATAACCCACGCTACGGAGGCACTTTCCGATGGCCAACAAACCAGGGCGCTGGAAATCTTGATCCGAAACTGAATAACTCGACAACAATTTCGCGATTCTGGCGCTACACGTATGAAAAGCTGGTAGCGTGGTACCCAAACCCAAATGACCCACTTTCTCACCTTCAGCCGCAACTTGCTGAGAAGTGGAGTGCCTCAGCTGACCTCAAGACATACACATTTAGTCTTCGTAAGGGCGTCAAATGGCATAACATAGCACCTGTGAACGGGCGTGAAGTTGTTGCTGATGACGCAGTTTTCAGCTTCAACAGATACCGTGAAAAGGATGCCGCTGCCTATCCAAACTGGATTCAGGTAGATTCAGTAGAAGCTACGGACAAATACACTGTAGTTATTAAGTTGAAGGACTCGAACGCCTTTGCCCCGAACGAACTATTCGGCGCTCTTGAGGCAGTAGTTCCGCCGGAACTTGTCAAAGCCTCTTCAAGTGGGTTCATAGGTACGGACATGATTGGCACAGGACCATACATTCTTAAGTCGTACATATTCCGGCAAGGTGCGGACTATATACGCAATCCTGAATACTGGCAAAAGGACACGAAAGGTAATCCATTACCATACGCAGACGCCATCAAAGCCGTGTACATTGGAGACCCTGCAACAGTTCAAGCCGCGTTCAGAACAGGTCAGCTTGACTACGCAGACTCAATCACACCTGAACAGATTATCCAGCTCGGGAAACAGACACCGGATATACGCGTTTACTCTAACGGCGTGTTGGGAGCAAACGGCGTAGCCTTCACAAGCAAAAACAAGCCCTGGGATGACGTAAGAGTAAGAAGAGCATTTAATATGGCTCTTGATAAGACCAAGTTCATGAACGCTCAGGGAACACCCGGCATAGAGTGGAATATCGTAGGTCCTATTCCATGGAACCTCATAGAGGACAGAAAAGCAACGCTTGCGGACCTTGGTCAATACTATAAGTACAATCCACAGGAGGCTAAGAGGCTTCTGATAGAAGCTGGTTTCCCTGACGGCAAGATTAAAGTCGCATCGCCACTGGTCTTCATAAACCCAAGTGGCTTACAAGCTGCTCAGGTCATGCAGGAATTCTGGAAGAATGAGGGCTTAGAAGTCCCCATTCAGGGAATGTCCCTTGCTGAGTTCGCCTTGCCGTACTACGCAAGGAAATTCACAGACCTGGCCTACACATTCCAGAATACCGGCGAATCCAGCCTCAACTGGTATGCGCAGAACAAGTTCAATCCTGAAGGCTCAGAAAATACTTCGTGGATAAACGATCCTGAAATAAATAAGCGCATAAAAGCGCTAAAGACAACAACAGACCCAGTTAAGCTGAAAGAATACGCAAGATTCTTCTGGGACTTTGAGACAAGCAATTCGTACACCATCTGGGTTCCCCAGTTGCCAGGTTATTCCATAACAACAAGCAAAGTTAGGAATCACACGGTCAGAAGCAATCATCAGTTCATAGGGATGACTATCCTGCCTTGGTTGACAGACGCACCCAGAACCGCCCCATAAAAACGAACAAGTAATAGAAAATGGGAGCCATTATGGCTCCCATTTTCTATTAAACTCTCGAATGTAGAACTCCACCGGGAAAATTACTCCGTAATATTCGGTATGGAAGCATAAAGGCCTGCCCACCCCGACTTCTGTGTGTGAGACTAATCACCCAAAAGCCACGACTGGAGGAACAGTTTGCGATGGGCAGGCCTTTACTGTGATGGGTAGGTCTGCTTTAAACACACTTCCACCTTCCAGTACGCAGTCGCCTTCAGCCTGCGCACTGCCCCACCCCATACCCTGAAGTTCCATTACGATAGTTCAACGAAACGATGATTGTCAAGTTTTTTGACAACAAATACGCGTTGAATAAGTTATT
>SHYL01000052.1 GCA_009692825.1 Dehalococcoidia bacterium
ATTTATATATATCTCTCCTGTGCGCGCTTGCAGTAGCATCGTGCGTTTCTAGCCCTCAGGAACTACTTACACCAGACCCTTCTCCTTCTGCAACTGCCGATCTGGCAACCCCTTCGTTTAATCAGTCGCCAACCAATTTGACACCTACTCCAGAACCGGCATCACTAAAGGAGCTTAAGGAGTACACGCCGAGCCTTATAAATAAAGACAGGGCTGACTACGGACTAAGATCCGTTCTCCTTGGCAACAATTCCGTAGCGCAGGCACACGCCGAAGACATGGTCAAAAACTTTTACATCGCGCACTGGGACACAGGCGGAATGAAGCCATAGATGCGGTACACGCAGGAAGGCGGCCAGGGTTCGGTCAGTGAAAACGCTGCTTATTCAGGCCCCACAGACCCAAACGACAAGAAAAATTACGTGAAGCTAGACCCCAAAGAGACGATCAGCAAACTCGAGTACGGCATGATGTACGAAGATGAAGCATCAGAATGGGGCCACAGGGACAACATATTGGACCCAGAGCATCAATATGTGAACATAGGAATAGCTTTTACAACAACAAGACTTGGGTTCATAGAACATTTCGAGGAAACATTCCTGGTATTTAATTCCATCCCTGTTCTAGCAAACGGCACCCTGTCAATTTCTGCTGAAGTCGACGCCAGAATAAGCAAAATGTCATCGATAGACGTCTACTTTGATTCGATTCCCACGCCGTTAACTAACGCTGACCTGATAGCCAAACCGCATTTCTACAGCGTCGGCGAGCAAACAGAGCAACGCTTCACCTGACACCACCTCCAACGCCTAACTCTCGTTATACCAATCTAGGGCCTGAGGATTTGGTTGCGCAGAAATGGAATATCAGAAACGGTTCGTTTTTCATGTCAGCTGATGTTGGAACCCGATTGTCAGCGCCGGGTGTTTACACGATGTTGATATGGGGCGAAGGAGTTAAAACTAATCCGACCACTTACTCGATATTCATGAACTGATTACCCGTTACGTTCCATCCATTTGCGCTTCTGCTCCAGCCTCGTATCCTCATCCGTAACCTTGTATCTGCTCAGGAACCCATCCTTATACTGGGCAAACCCACCATCTACGATAGTCTGACGTGCGCCTTCCATAAGCCTCAATATGAAGCGAAGGTTGTGAATGGTGCCAAGCCTATAAGCCAGAAGTTCCTCGGTACGGTACAGATGGCTTACGTATGCCGCCGTGAAATGTTTGCACGTATAGCAGTCGCAATCTGAATCCAATGGCGCGTCCATAGCCTGGAATTGCGGGGCCCGAATGTTCACACGCCCGTCCGGCGTAAACAGGGCACCGTTACGGGCGACCCGCGTCGGCAGTGCGCAGTCGAACATATCCACGCCGCGCGCAACACCCTCCAGCAAGTCCTCCGGTGCACCAATGCCCATCAGATACCGTGGCTTATCCTTCGGCAGGTGCTCTATAGCGGCCTCAACCATTTCCCACAGAACACTTTTCGGCTCGCCTACGCCTGTTCCACCGATGGCATACCCAGGGAAGTCCATATCAGTCAACGTTTTGGCTGACTCTCGGCGCCAGGCCATGTTTGCGCCGCCCTGCACTATCGCAAATAACGCCTGATTGTTGCTAACGTGTGATCCTTTGCACATTGCCGCCCATTTATGCGTCAGGAGCATAGCTTTGTGCACGGCTTGCGGCTGAGATTCGTAGTCAATGCACTGGTCTAGGCACATCATGATGTCACTGCCCAACGCCTCCTGCGCACGCATAACCTCTGCTGGTGAGAAAAATAGCTTTGCGCCGTCCAGGTGCGACTGAAACTCAACACCCTCATCTGATAACTTTCGTAACTTTGCCAGCGATAGCACCTGAAAGCCGCCGCTGTCTGTAAGTAGCGGCCCATTCCACGCCATAAACTTATGCAGGCCGCCGAACTTCTTTATCGCTTCCACACCGGGCCTGAGATACAGATGGTAGGTGTTGCCAAGAATTATCTCCGCGCCAATCATCCGAAGGTCGTCGGGTGTGAGAGCTTTCACTGTTGCTTGCGTTCCCACTGACATGAATGCTGGCGTCTGAAACAATCCGTGAGCCGTGGTTACAGTGCCGCGCCGGTATTCAGGAGTAGAAGTCAACGTGAAGAATGAGGACATGCTGTGGTTGTAGCTATCCTTTTGCTGATTCGTGTGTGATGGTTTGGATAACTTTGTCCACTACTTCTGAGGGAACATCATTACGGGTAACAGTCTTGCCCAGGTCGTTTAGGAGTATCCACTTGAGGGTTTTGTTAGAGACCTTTTTATCCAAAGCCATCGCTTTTCTTATGCTTTCCTGGCTTACTCCAGGCGCAAATAACGGCAGACCAAATTCCCTTAACAGCGCCTGCTGTCTGGCAACCAGGCCCTGAGACGTTACGCCCATCATCAGGCCGATGTTTGCCGCGGCCATCATTCCAATCGATACTGCTTCTCCGTGAAGAAACGTTTCGTATCCTGTAGCCGCCTCTATACCGTGGCCAATTGTGTGACCGTAGTTGAGTATTTCTCGCAGTCCCAGCGTTTCGCGCTCATCTTTGGCTACGATATTCCCTTTGAGCGCAGAGCTTCTTTTGATAACTTCGGTTGTAATTTCGGGCTCAAGCGCAAGCAATTCGCTGGTGCGTTTCTCCAACAATTCAAATAGTTCCGGGTCCATCGTGATGGCGTGTTTAATCGTCTCCGCCCACCCTTCAACGTAATGGCGTTTGCTCAGCGTGGTAAGTGTCTGAACGTCTGAAATAACCATGCGCGGCTGGTAGAAAGCGCCGACCAGGTTCTTCGCTTCCGGCCGGTTTACTCCTGTCTTTCCTCCGATCGCGGAATCAGTCATAGCCAGCAGTGACGTTGGCGCTTGCACAAGCGGCAGCCCGCGCAGGTACGTTGCGGCGACATACCCTGCCAAGTCACCCACAACCCCGCCGCCTAACGCGACGATGGCATGTCCTCGCTCAGCCTTATGCTTTACCAGCCAGTCGTAAATCTTGACCGCCTCATCGATATCCTTGCTTGTCTCACCTGCGGATACGGCATAGCAATCGACCGCGAAGCCAGCCCCTTTTAACGAGTCCATTACTTTCTTGGAATGCAGCTTCTGGACATTTGAGTCGGTAATCACATATGCGGCGTTTTTCAGGCCTGCCTTCTTCATCAACGTGCCTATTTTGCTAAGGATGCCCAATCCCACATAAACGGGGTAGTCCCCAGAGGGCACGTTAACGGTGAACGAAGGCGTAAGTTCGTTATTGTTAGCTGGTACCGCGCCGCTTTTATCAAATCTCTTCTGAGCATATTTAAGACCACGCAGCACTTCTTCAGTTACTTCATCAACCGTCAGAGAATCGGTATGAACCGTCCAGTCGGCAAGCGCGTAAAACGGCTGACGCGTCTGTTTCAGTGTCTCGATTTTTCGCAACGGGTCGTCGCCGGAAAGAAGAGGTCGCGGATTGGCCGCAAGGCTATCCTCGGTATCTTTTTTGAGACGCCTGTATATCGTGTCCGGGCGCGCTTCCAGGCAAATAACAACGCCACAGTCGAACATCAGCGTGCGGTTTTGTGGGTCGACGACGGTGCCGCCGCCGGTGGATATGACAATACTTTCATCACCCATGGAGCACTTTTGGAGCGCCCACTTTTCAAGCTCTCGAAACCGTTCTTCCCCGTCCTCAGAAAAAATAGCAGAGATGGGCTTGCCTGCAACGCTCGCGACTTCTTCATCCGTATCCACGAATTTGCAGCCAAGCCGACGCGCTACTTCTTCGCCTACTTGGCTTTTGCCCGTAGTAGAAAACCCGATTAAGAATAGCTTTTTGGATGTTGGCATTTGATTTTATATATTGGAGGTAGAAAACGAGACTAAGCGTCGTCGGACGGACGCTCGCTCTCAGAGAGTATCGCGTCGCCTCTCAGCCGCACTGTTTGCATGTATGAACGGTAGTTGCGCTTCGTCTCTTCCATGTGGTCGCCACCGAACTTCTCAAGCATAGCGTCGGCTATAACCATCGCCATCATCGCCTCACCAATGACGCACGCAGGAGGGACTTGACAGACGTCGCTGCGCTCGAAATGCGCCTGCACTTTTTTTCCGGTGTGCAGGTCAATGGAAGGAAGAGGTTTGCTGAGCGTTGATATAGGCTTAATTGCGGCGCGAACTACAATAGGCTCGCCGTTGGACATCCCGCCTTCAAGACCGCCGGCATTATTGCTCAGGCGCTTGAAGGGGTATTGTGAGCCTGGGTCTGCAAGTTCAATGATATCGTGCACTTTAGAACCGGGAAGCTCCGTCTGGCTAAACCCTGTGCCAATCTCTACAGCCTTCGTGGCATTAACACTCATGAATGCAGCAGCGAGCCTGGTGCTCAGCTTGCGGTCCCACTGCACATGCGTTCCGAGTCCAACCGGTACGCCTGTAGCAATGGTTTCATAGATACCGCCGGCAGTATCTCCTGCTGCTTTAATAGCATCTATGTGAGCGATTATTGTCTTCTCCAAAGATGGGTCAGCTACCCGAACTTCTGACTCCTCAACTCGGTCCCAATCTATATTCTTCTGGGGTGGAACTTTTATAGTGCCGATACTTATGACGTGAGCGTGTATCTGTATGCCAAACTCCTCAAGAAATCTCTTGGCTATCGCTCCTGCTGCAACTCGTGCGGCGGTCTCGCGGGCACTCGAACGCTCAAGTATGTTGCGCACGTCCACCTGGTTATATTTGAATACGCCCGGCAGATCGGCATGGCCAGGCCTGAGACGGGTAACGAGCTTCGCTGGCTTGCTGGATGGACCGATAGACATCGGCTCCTGCCAGTTCTCCCAATCCTTGTTCTTTATCCACATCGATATAGGACTGCCCAGCGTTACGCCGTGCCTGACGCCGGTTAATATCTCCGCGTGGTCCTTCTCGATTAGCATACGCCCACCGCGGCCGTACCCCTTCTGGCGGCGTGCCATGTCTACGTGTATATAGTCTTCAGTAATCTCGAGGCCAGCCGGTATGCCTTCAACTAGCGAGGTTAGCCCTTTGCCGTGAGATTCGCCTGCGGAGCGGAATATAAACGATCCCATACAAAATATCCTTAGTAAAAAGTAGAGATATTATATGCCAGTCGTCATACAAGACGTTGGATCGCGAATTTACCCTTCTCTAATCACTCGCCTGCGAAGGGTCAGTACGTCGGCTGTCAGAAGGCAAAGCCAAAGCGTTGATACGCCTGGAAGGTATATCCTCCACGATTGGGCTTCAGAAAATCGGCTCAACAAAGAATGAGGTTGGATAGGTCCAGCCTCTACCGGGTCTGGCGTCTGATTGATGATTTGAGGGGGCTGCTGCAGGGACTATTGGGCCGCTAGTAACCAGGCTTGGACTGTCTGCTAGCGACTCGCGGGGCTAACAGGACTCAGCAGGATATCAAACTACGAATTGAAACGAACGAATAAAGTTCTCATTGTGAAATTCAACGTTCCGCATTCAGAAGTAGCCAAGCTGTAGCAATCGCTATCTAAGCGCATTCTTTGCCGCACGCATCATCACATCTACTGGCGCCTGCTTGCCAGTCCACAACTCAAACGCGCCAGCGCCTTGGTACACGAGCATAGCCAACCCATTTAACGTTCTGCATCCCGCCTGCTTCGCGCCTTTTAGCAGCGGTGTCTGCTGGGGGTTGTAGATAAGGTCCATCACCAGCGTTGCAGCGCTCAATCGCTTCGTGTCTATCGGGCTCTCCTGTTCCTGGGTTGAATGCAGCAGACCAACCGTAGTGCAGTTAACAATCAGTTCAACCTTCGGGAGGGCATCGCTCCACGGCAGAACGTCGACACGCTTGCAGACGCCGCGTAGTTCCTTAGCCAGATCCTCGGCGCGCGCCTGTGTGCGGTTTGTGATTATCAGTCGAGATACGCCTTCCCATCCCAGTGCGTAGCATATCGCCCGCGACGACCCACCCGCACCAAGCACACACGCCGTTTTCCCCTTCCCAATAAACCCTGCGTCATCCTTGAGAGAACGCAAAAACCCGCCCCAGTCAGTGTTATAACCTTTCAGTTTCCCGTTGTTGTTGACGATCGTATTCACCGCACCTATGTACCTCGCCGGCATATCAAGCTCATCTACCAGCTGTAATACGGCCTCTTTGTGCGGCACGGTAACGTTTGCGCCCATGCAATCCTTTGCGCGCAGCAACTCGATACGCTTGGTAAGGTCTTTGGCAGGCGTCTCCCAGGCCTGATAGCGAGCGTCTAGCTTCTCATGGTCAAGTGCCGCCTGCTGGAAGACGGGAGATATCGTATGGCTAAGTGGATAGCCTATTATTCCGACTGATTTACTCATTGTTGATTCGTAGAGTTTATTTGAACGTCTGGCCGAACTTCTCGCGGTGCGCTACTTCAGATAATGCCTTGCGCTTCTTCTTGCCTTTGCCGATTGTTTTTACGGGATAGCCGAACGGCATCACTGCAATAATATCGAGGTCGTTCGGTACGCCCAGGAGGGAATGCAGTCCTTTGATTCCGACAAATCCTGTCCAGTTAGAACCTATGCCTTCCGACCATGCTGTAAGCATCATGGACTGTATCGCCCGGCTGGCGTCCGATACTGCGGACGACGTTTTATCCACAGCTATTACAATGGCAACCGGAGCCTGAGCTACGTAAGAGCCGGTCAGCCGTCTGGCCTCAACTATCCGTCGGACCGTGTCCGTTGCGATAGGTTTGCCTTTGTAAGCGCGCACCGCCAAGATTGTGCGAATCGCACCGAAAACTTCCATTGCCAATGCTCCTAAACTTTAAAAAAGTTGCGCTGGCTGTCCAGATATCCCTGAAGTATTATCGCCGCGGCCGACGAATCCAGCTTATTGCGCCGCATGCGTGATGTAACGCCAGCCTCTGAAAGCGCGCGGTCCGCCTCTGAGGTCGATAGTCTTTCATCCCACGTTACCACGGGCATAGGCAAAGCTTTCGACATCTGGTCGCAGATGCGCTTTACTTTCTTAGTCTGCTCGCTAACGTTGCCCGACATTGATATCGGCAGGCCAACCACGATTTTCTCGGCCCTCTGCTCCATAACGATCCTACTGATCGCCTGAATAGCCTCATCTGTCGCAGCTTTGGTTCCTGCCGCGCCTTTTAGTTCGATAGGCTTTATCGGCACAGCCATAACTTCGTTCGGATCGCTTATCGCCACTCCAATGCGCCTATCGCCCAGGTCCAACCCTAGCATGATCAAGCTATGGCCTCAGAAACAGAGCCTTCTGCTC
>SHYL01000053.1 GCA_009692825.1 Dehalococcoidia bacterium
CTGGTCAAGCGATACGCAGGACAGGAACTAACAAGCGCACAGCAACCGAATGAAGTGGTACCTGCCGGGGTGGTGGAATTGGTAGACACGCCATCTTGAGGGGGTGGTGACGTAAGTCGTAAGAGTTCGAGTCTCTTCCTCGGCACCATTCATTCGATATAATTTAAGCACTCGTTTGAAAAATGGTATTCTAGTTCGGTCTATTCGAGCGGAAGTAGTTCAGTGGTAGAACATCTCCTTGCCAAGGAGAGGGTCGAGAGTTCGAATCTCTTCTTCCGCTCCATTCATATATCTAAGTCACGCCATGGGTGGACGTGTCACACGCTCCGTCTCAGATTACGCGGCGACGTAGCCAAGTGGTAAGGCAGGGGTCTGCAAAACCCCTATACAGCGGTTCGAATCCGCTCGTCGCCTCCATTCCTCTTTTTTATTTCTAACAAACTACTCTCATTTTAGTAGAGTTATGTAAATTGGCTCATTTCAAAGTAACAAGGGGGTCAATTTGGATAACCGTACATTCCTCAGAAGCGGTAACCCGGAGACAGCAACGTAACCAGATCAGTTGCAGACGCGTCCTCGTCCAGAATCGCTCCGTAACAACTAACTAAAGACTTCAAACAAAGGGAGGCTCCAACTGGGGCCTGCCTTTGTTTTTGCTTAAAATTCAGACGCGCAAATACAGGCTGGAATGACAGTACGGGCTGTCTCTCCTATAATTTCGTTAGGCTTTGCAATGAGGCGCGACGAAAACGTGCCGGGGTGGCGGAATCGGCAGACGCGACGGACTTAAAATCCGTTGGCCGCAAGGCCGTGTGGGTTCAAGTCCCACCCTCGGCACCATGAATTGCCGCCAATTTGCCACCAGTGAATAGAAAACAGCTACCTCGCGCGAACTGAGAATCTTGATAGAGGTCCTGATCGACGAATATTCTGCGGTCCACCAACCCGTTGTCAGTTACCATGGACCCTCTGATTTTGCTTGGCATAGGGCCTCCTACTACGCTTGTTTAGGAGTAGTTATCGGACTTATCGAGATATCTGACCAACTGGATGCATCCATTATCTCCGCCCAGCGTGAGTAGAAAGAGCGTTGGTTGGTTTCGCTTGGCCACCCGGATAAGATGCCTGGGAATTGCTCTAGCTTGGTATCGTGTCCAATCCCCATCTCTACGTTCATTGGATATTTTTTGCCAGTTGGGCCTAAGCCTGAGGCGGTGCATTGGAGCCAGTTATTCATATCGTCCTGCTCGAGTCCACCAGCGGGACCGAATCCTCTGTTGGCATTACGAAGTACAGCATCCCTTACGTCTGATGGCATCTCTTTATCGATAATGCAATAGGACCAGACTTCCATTTTTGTCGGCCCTTTGGGATGCCATGTACGGACCATTGGTGAACCATGCCACGTGAAATTAGGGAACATCGTCGCTACACCAAACGTGAACTGCTTGGCTCGTGTTGCGCCAAGTCGCTGCTCCAATTCCGGGAGATGTTTAAGCCTATAGTCAGCTACAACATCGCCTGTATTAGCGCGGTTGATTCCTTCACCTACATACGCTCCCATGACGCCATTCCCCTTGCCCGGGCTGACAGAGTAGCGGTCAGGATCGCCAATGTACCTGGGATTTCTGGGTTGCCGAGAAATTCCTGATAGGCTTGTAGAGCCGTGTGTTACCGGAAGGTGGTAAACATCGCCTCCGAAGTTATCTGCTCCAAATTTCCAGTTCGAATTTAATACCCATTTGTGATGGCCACCCAGAAGTTCAGTTCCACCGGCACGCCGGTCGACTACCAGGTCAAGCCACCAAGCCATGTCTCCCATGTAATCCCGAAGCGATGGTGCACTTTTATCCCAGGTTGCGAAAACTAGACCCTTGTAAGAATCGATCTGTGCTGTTTCCACGAGTCCCCACTGTGAGCGATCCAACTCTTCGAAGTATGCCTCTTTATAGCCTGGAACGCCTACAAGTTTGCCGTCTGTAGCAAATGTCCAGCCGTGATAGGTACACATGAAGGAGGGCGCATTACCAAAATCAGCTCTGCAAATGCGGTTACCTCTGTGACGGCACATGTTCAAAAACGCGTGCAGCTTTCCTTTAGAATCACGTGTAAGCAATATTGGGTCTTCTCCCATATAAGCTCCGAAGAAATCATTGGGTTTAGCAACTTGGCTTTCGTGTCCTATGAAAAGCCAGCACCTGCCAAAAACTTGTTCTAATTCCTGTTTATACAGGTCGGGATCTGTAAATATGCGACGGTCCACAAGTCCTTTTTCTGCTCGAACTAGATTGCTAAGTGTTGTAGTCATAAATTTTTCCATCGCTCTTTATGTTTTTTGCAAAGGCTATCTCGGGCTGGTTACTTGTATCCTATGGTGAAGTTCTTGGCGCATCCCCAAGCCACATGAACATGAAAAACCCTTGCCCTCCCCCAAGCCGGTAGGTCCAGTTTCTTATCCTCGCGCTTGATAGCGCATACGAGTTCTCCACTGGAGTCCAAACAGTGTAGGACCCCAACGTATCGAAGTCCCACAAAAATCTAGCGTATTCCTTCATCTTGACCGGGTCACTCGTGATCTTTATTTCCTTTAATATTCGGTTTACTTCAGGATCGTTTATGATGGCTGTATTTTGGACTGAGTTAGGATTCCACTTAACTTGCGCAAACCAATTAAGGTTTGCTTGAGCGAGGATGTGATGAGTCAAGCCAATATCTTGAAGTGCTCGGTTGAAATAAAACGGATTGTATGTGGCCATGTCCATCGACTGAAGATCAAACTCTATCCCATTTTCCTTATACAGAGCCTGGAATGTCGCTGTGCGTGGACCGTATGAGCTGGATTGAGACGCTGCAAGCGGAGTGGGCACTTTGAATTTGCCATCTTTGAAGCCCGCCTCAATTAGTAATCGTTTGGTTTCAGCTGGGTCATATTTGGCGTAAGGTCCAAGATCTGATAGCTGTTCGTCGCGTCCGAAAAACAGTGAAAATGGGAGCGGGCCACTATGTATCCAACGCCCTGGACCTATTACCGTGTCTCCAAATTTTTGTTTGTCAATAGCATGATTAAAGGCCTTCCGCACTCGGATGTCATTCCAAGGTGCCTTATCGGTGCGGAAAGTAAATCCTTGGCCTCCGATTGGAGCCCCAGTTTTGTAGACCCTTAACCCTGTTGTTTTGCTCAAGGCGATTATGTTGTCTGTGCCGGGACCTCCGCCTGTGCCTGCAGTGAAGTCTACTTGGCCGGCTCTAAATGCTGCAATAGCAGTACCGTTGTCGGCTATATAAGGAACCTCGAGCGCGTCAGTATATGGCAAAGGATTTCCTTTTGCGTCTTTCCCCCAATAGTCAGGATTCCTGACATGAGAACTACCTTGCCTAATCGCAAATCTTTTCATGATGTATGGTCCGGTCCCTACTGCCTTTGAAGTAAGAGTCCCATTGCCTTCAGCTACGAGTTCGGGCAGCACCACGTAATCAAGATTAGCGAATAGATCCTGGAGTAAATACGCGGTTGGTTCCTTAACCTTTACTACGACTGTGTATTTGTCAGGTGTTTCTATAGACGCAATTTGCTCGTAGAAAGAATAGGCGACCGCATCTTTTTCACGATAACGATTCATGCTGAAAACGGCATCAGATGCAACAAACTCTCTGCCATTTGCAGGAGCAACGTTCTGCCACCGTATTCCTTTTCGCAGTTTGAAGGTGTAGGTCATCAAATCCGAAGAAACAGACCAACTCTCAGCGAGCTTGGGAACTAGTTGCATGTAAGGATTCTCGCCGGTCGACTGATACTCAACCAAGCTTTCATAGACTGACCTTACATCTGGCCATATCCCGCTGTTATTGAGTTTTGGATCTAACGCATTGGACGATACCGTCGGCCAAACGAGAGTTCCACCATAGCGGATGTTGTCCAGTTCTATTGGAGGCAGAATAGCTTTCTCTAAAACCGTACCTCCAATCCCGGAAGGAGCAGGGGTAATAGGGATTCCAGCAGGAGGAGTTGATGCCACCGCTGGAGCGGCCGCTGTAGTAGGAGACGGGGCACTTGATGTGACGGTAGGAATGGATGTCGGAGCACTTTCATCACCCCCACCACACGATACCGTTGCAGTAATCGCTAAGAGAGCGATCCAAAAAGCAAGAACCCTTGATACTTGTCTCATCTGCCCTACCTCCACACGCATAAATTGCTTAACGCGAAGTAGAGCATTCTAAAAGTAGAAAGTCAAGCACGTGCCAAGCTGGTTTCGGTTCTTCACCAACTTGCTAACGTTTAATATGCTAATCCAATGGCCTTACCAGTTCGCCGTCAAATAACAGGTTCACGGAGTGGCTCACCATTGGGGTGCCGGTAGGCAGCTTTTCATTCCAGGTAGTCCCGAATTCCATCCGGTTTATCGTGGTCGTCGCCGTGTAGCCTATCCGGTGATTATTCCTGGTGTCTTGGATCTTATCGGTCAAGATAACCTGTAGCGGTACCTCTTTAGTGACGTCTCGTATCGTGAGGTCGCCCACGACACGATAGTTACGCTCGCCCAGGTACTCCACTCTCTTGCTCTTGAACACAATCTGGGGCCACTTCACTACGTCTAGGAAACTTGGACTTCGAACTTCTTCCTCCATACGTGGGACGCCACTTTCAAAGCTCACCGCCTCTACCCTCGCCTCCAGCTTCGACTTTTCCGGTGCCGACTCATCCATCTCAATGTCCACTTGAAACTTTCGGAAGAAACCCTTGAATGTGTTGATGCCGTAATGCTTTACCGCGAATCCGATGCGGCTGTGGGTGCTGTCGACACTCCATTTACCCTTTGGGAACCCTGGCGGTCCCGACGGCGGTGTCTGTGGTGCAGGTGTTGTTGTCATCTATCTTCTCCTGAATAGCTTTGGCCTATTCTAACGCATTTCCATTCTTTCAGGCCTCTGGTACATCGTGAGGCGTAATCGCACGCCGTTATCCGCTTAATCAGCAACTGGGACTAGGTCATGAAACGACACACGAAGAAATACCCCGTAAAGTTGCTCCTTCTACGTCCGAGATAGGCCAGCGAAGCTATTACCAGATGTGGGCTCAAATGATGGACGCTTCAAGTTGGTCTCAGATTCCTGTGGCGCCCAGGACTAAAGCTGCTACGGGAAAGTAATAAATCTTGAAAAGGCGGCTAAACAAGCTTGAACAACAAATCATTGACATCGGGTTGTTACTGATGATAACGTAGGGCCGGTTCAACTGCGAGTGGAGGTAGGCATGAGGGTCGGCTTCATAGGCACAGGTACTATGGGAAGTTCCATGGCCCAATGTATTCTACAAGCTGGGCACCAGTTGTCAGTTTTTGACGTCCGCAAAGAAGCTACCGCAGAACTCCTCAAGGGCGGCGCTAAATGGTCTGATTCACAGACGATCGCTGCTGAATGCGAAGCTGTTTTTGCGTCCCTTCCCGGCCCTAAACAAGTAGAAGACGTTATCTTCAATAAATCTACAGGAATCCTCAATGTAATTAAGCCTGGAACAGTCTACTTCGACACCACAACAAGTTCGCCAGAAGTTTTTCGCAAAGTCGCTTCAGCGCTCGCAAACATCGGTGTTGATGCCATGGATACGCCTGTCAGCGGCAGGCCACCACAGATGACGATGATGGTCGGGGGTAGGAAAGAAGCATTCGAGAAACACAAGGCACTTCTAGGAACGATGGCAAAGAATCTGTTCTATGTTGGTGACGCCGGCACAGCCTGCATCGCCAAACTGGCAACACAATATCTTGGCTACACATACTTCGTAGCTGCTGCAGAGGCCCTTCTTCTAGCCGGTAAGGCTGGCGTCAACATAAAAACGCTCGCAGAAATTATTCCTTTTACTGCTGGGCGTGGCAATCTGGGATCTTTCCCCAACTCTATTTTCAAAGGCAACTTTGAAGGAACTGCAAGTTTGGACATTATCGTAAAAGATATGACTCTTGCCTGTGAGATTGCTCATGAATTCGCTTCTCCTGCTTTTACTGGAGTTTTGGCAAAAGACATCTTCGAGCGCGCAAAGTCGAAAGGCTGGGGAGACAAGCCGTTTTACGCGGCGGTGCAGATACTTGAACAGATGGCTGACTTCAAGCTTAGAGAGAAAGACTAAGAGGCCACCGTCAGAAATGCCCGAACAGCATGAGGAGTGGGAGAGGGCGAATCACTATCAATAATGCCGTTGACGCCAGAGGATTGTTACATCGGCAAATATTTGTCGATAGAGATATTTATCGGCAGGAACTCGAGCAGATCTACGGCCGATGCTGGTTGTATATAGGGCATGAGAGTCAGGTGGCGAAGCCAAACGATTTCACTGCTACGAGGATGGGCGAAGATCCGGTCCTATTTACGCGGGACTCAAAAGGGAAACTACACGCCTTTTTAAACATGTGTCGTCACCGTGGCAACAGGGTATGTCGAACGGACAGAGGAAACACACAGTCTTTCATGTGTACTTACCACGGTTGGACGTTCGCTTCCGATGGCAAATTGGTAGGCGTTCCAGGATATAAAGAGGCGTATTTCGAGGAGCTTGATAGGAGTCAGTGGGGACTTGTTGAAGCTGCACAAATAAGCAGTTACAAAGGCATGGTGTTTGCTACATGGGATGAGAATGCTCCATCCCTCCTTGATTATCTGGGTGACATGGCATGGTATCTAGATATGTCCTTAGATAATAGCGCAGGCGGCTCTGAAGTGTTCAATGGCACTCAAAAAGCTGTTTTGCCTTGCAACTGGAAGTACCCTTGCGATAACAACGGCGGAGATAACTACCACTCGCCCATTACTCATCGCGGCTCAGATATCGTGAAAGAAACCTTTGCTACGAAGCCGCAGCCGCCACCAAATTACTATGTGCGCGGCAGAAATAGAACGGTTCACGCCGGCAATGGCCACTGCATGGTCACATTTGGAAGTGGCTCTCCTATAGACATTAATCAGACTGATCCCATTCCAACAAACCCTACGGACAAATATCGACGACAACTGATTTCAGAAGCAGTCGACAGGCTCGGCGGATTAAGAGTGGGTTATGGTGGGCTTAGGACTCCAACATG
>SHYL01000054.1 GCA_009692825.1 Dehalococcoidia bacterium
GTGTAGGAGGCGGGACGCCGGGTGCCGCGGATGGCGCTGCGGGCAGATTTGGCATCTTTACTACTTCACCGGTCTCGATGTTGAATTGTGCCGCGTGGAGTGGGCAGGTAACGATTTTCCCTTCCAGTTTGCCCATGGAAAGAGGTCCGTTGGAGTGGCCGCAGCGGTCTTCTACCGCAAAAAATTTTCCGCCGGAATTAATGACGCAGTAGTCAGTATTGCCAACTGAAACTCTCTTCATCGTTCCCTCAGCAATTTCATTGTGTGATCCTATTTTTGCGGTGGTCATCAGGTCTCCTTTGAGTCTATTTAAGTTGCCACATTATATAGCAGGGATCCTCACTGTCCAACGTTAGACGGCGAGCAAGTCTTCCAGGCGTGCTTCTGGCGCAGGCGCACCTACGATCGCAAGGCTCATCTTGTCAGTACGCATCAGCTTTGAAGCGATTTCTTCCATGTCGTCTACATTGACCTTATTGATTTTTTTGATTACGTCCTCGACTTCTTTCACTTCGTTTAGGAGAAGCTCTTGGACGCCGGCCCAGCCTGCGACCGCACGCGTGTCTTCCATGCGCAGGAGCATCCGTCCCTTAGATAGATCCTTAGCCTTTTTCAACTCCTCAGCCTTAACCGGTTTCTTTATCTTTTTGATCTGGCCCATGATGCCTTTGATTGCTTTGGGAGTGCTCCTGGGGTCTATTCCGGCGTAGATAACTACTGAGCCGGTATCCCCGTAATGAGTAACGCCGCTGTGGACTTCATATGCCAGTCCCAGCTTCTCGCGTATCTCCATGAAAAGACGGCTGCTCATGCCTTCGCCGAAGATAGTGTTGAGCATGTCCAGTGAATAGCGCTCTGGCGATTCGGAGCTTATACCGCGCATCGCTATACAAACGTGCGCTTGCTCTGTTTTACGCGTATCGAATTTGAGACGCGGCTTCGATTGTCCGTCTATGGCAGGATTGTATTTGCGTATTGGGGCTCGCTTCATGCTGCCCATTTGCTTTCCGAAGTTATCCACAACTTCTTTGTGTGTTATGTTCCCCGCGACTGATATCACTGTATTGTTCGGCACATACTGCTCAGCCATGTACTTGATGGCTGTTTTAGGCATCAGTCTGCCTACGCTTTCCTTGCTCCCGCCAATGTCTCGGCCGAGTGGGTGACCTGGCCAGACCAGCTCGTCTATCATCAGGTCTACGATTTGCTGAGGCTGGTCGTCCGTGCTGGCAAGCTCTTCTATGATTACCTGCCGCTCCTTTTCCCAGTCCTTCTTATCGAACCGTGAGTGAAGGTAAATATCGGTCATCACATCAGCCGCGCTCTTGAAATCGGGGCGGGCGACCTTGCACCAATACACTGTCATCTCTTTATCGGTGGCGGCGTTCATGTATCCACCGCCGCGCTCAACCGCTTCGGTAATTTCTTTAGAAGTAGGATACCTTTCTGTGCCCTTAAAGAGCATGTGTTCCAGGTAGTGAGAGATTCCTGCCTCTTCGTCGGTCTCATAACGGGAGCCTGCGCCCACGTATACATTGATTGCGACAGACTTGGTGTGGGGCATGTTGCTTGATATGATTCGCAGACCGTTTGGCAGGGTGGTTTTTTCGAACATGATTTAGGCTCCAGTCTTTTTCTTTCGGGAACTGAATTATACCTTTTTGACTGTGCAGCTAACTTTAGGTTTTACTTCATTACCCACTCCTTTTTCCTCACGAACACATACTAGGCTCCGCTAAGGAGCATGGGTATTGCACATGGCGAAAGAAGTGGTGCGCATAGTTCTTAAGCAGCACGAACAGTAGGGCCCATCAAAGGAGAATAATTTCCGTATCCCTCATAAAAGTTCCGAAATTCCTATTACGAATAAATAGGCGGGAATGTCGAAAACTCGCTACCATATTCACGCTACAATATGCATAGGCTAAAAGCCTATATATATCAAACTTTATTTATTTTTAAGAAGGACTTTATTTAATTGGAAGATATCAAAGATAAGGTAGTAATATTCATCGATGGCAGTAATTTTTATCATGCGCTAGAGCAGAACTGCGGCAGGGCCGATGTGGATTTCACAAGGTTTGCTCAGAGGCTGGCAGGCGAACGGCGTATCGTACGCATCTATTATTACAACGTGATCCAGGACGTATCCAGGAATCCAGACGGCTATCGCGAGCAGCAAAAGTTTCTGACTAGCCTTTTCGACACGCCGTATTTAGAGGTGCGTTTGGGAACCACACGATCACGTGAGGGCGTTACGGTTGAAAAAGGGGTTGACGTAATGCTGGCCGTCGACCTTGTGAGCTACGGCGCGAGTCATATCTATGACACTGCGATAGTTGTAAGCGGCGACGCGGATTACGCCTATGCGGTTCAAACAGTGAAGAATATGGGACGTCTCGTTGAGTTGGCGGCTTTTGAGAGTAACGCCTCTAAAGATTTATTGCTTGTTGTAGATAACCGCCACTTTCTGGATCGCAACTTTTTTAAGGACCTGTGGATAAGCGGACAGGCCTCAGTTGCTTCTTCCCGAAGGCGCGACGAAATACATGCTCCCGCTCCTATCCCCCCCAAGGTTGATAAGCCGGAACGCCCGGATAATAATGGTCGGCCGCCCAGGCCGCAGGACCGTGACCGCAGGGGTAATAGAAGGCGTCACCCATTCAGACGTGAGCCTAATAGCGCCGCAGCGCAGAAAGCTCATACGACTGAGGCTGAGAAAGAACTCCTCAGAAGTGATTCAGCCCCGGATATCGTCGATCCCATTATCCGTGCGGACCACTCTTACCGTGAGGAGATGGATGACTCGCATGATGATTAGCCTGAATTTACTTTCCATGTCTGTTTAAGTAGTCTTTATGCAAAAAGAGACTACCGTAACTGATTCCATAGCTATAGATGGTCCGGGTGCGGTAGGCAAAACAACCGTCGGCAGGATACTTGCTCTCCGGTTGGGCTGGCTCTTTCTGGACACAGGCGCTATGTATCGGGCCATAACCCTCGCAGTCCAACAGAAGCGGATTGATACAGAGCGTAATGAAAGCTCTGTAGTCTTGCTTGCAGAGGAATCTGGCATTCAGCTTACCCAAAACGGATCTGGAGCCCCTCGTATTTTCCTTGATGGCCTAGATGTCACAGACGCTATCAAATCCGCGGAAGTTGAAAGACAGGTTTCGTTCGTGTCTCGCATAGGTGGGGTCAGGAGCGCTATGGTTAAGAAACAGCAGGAAATGGCCATGCGCGGCAAGATAATCATGGCTGGCAGAGATATCGGCACCGTTGTGATGCCGGGAGCGAAGCTAAAGTTCTTTTTAACCGGTACGTCTGAAATCCGTGCCGACAGGCGGTTTAAAGAGATGTATGCCGCAAGCGGCGCTCAGACTCCTGCTGAAGTGCTAGCCGATCTTATCAGGCGCGACAAGTTAGACAGCGAGAGGGAAATATCTCCTCTTAAGCCGGCCCATGATGCCATATTGGTAGACACGACTAACCTTACGCTTGACCAGGTAGTTGATAAGCTGTTTCAATATTGCCGGGAAAGGAAACTGGCCTCCTCGGGCAAATGAAACCAATATGCCACAGGTTAAGCTGTTTCATAACTATTGCATCCTCGGCCTGAAAATAGTCACAAAATACGCCTGCCATTTGAAAGTGGAAGGCCAGGAAAATATTCCGCTTGTAGGGCCTTTGATTGTCGTTTCAAATCATCTGAGTTATCTAGACCCGCCACTGATCAGCATGATACTTTCTAGAGAGACTCATTTTTTGGCTAAGCGTGAACTTTTTGACCATCTGATCATGGGTCCTTTAGTCCGTCAATGGAACGCTATATCTCTAGAGCGCGGCGCTGGAGATCTTGGGGCACTGCGGGCTGCAATGAAAGCGCTCGCGGAAAATAAAGTACTAGGCATGTTCCCAGAGGGGCACCGTAGTTCCGGGCCCATGCGTAAAGCGCACCCCGGCACAGCGCTTCTTGCCCAGCGCAGCGAAGCTCCCATCCTGCCGATTGCTATTACGGGGACTGAAAATATAAGGGGCGCTGCAGGTATTCTGAAGCATCCTTATATCAATATCAAAATAGGTCAGGCTTTCAGGGTTCCACACTTGGATGGCCGCATTGAGCGTCCACAGCTTACATCTCTTACTGAAATGATTATGTTCCGCATTGCGGAGATGCTTCCGGAGTATTATCGAGGTGAGTATGCTGATCTTTTCGAACGTCGGCGGGCGGTAACAAGAGTGACTGGTTAAACATGTGCGGTATAGTAGGTTACATAGGCAGCGAAAAAGCTGTCCCGATGCTCATGGCTGGATTAAAAAAGCTCGAGTACCGTGGTTATGATAGCGCTGGCATAGCCGTGCTGGATGGCAAAAATGCTGTCAAAAGTCAACGCTCCATCGGTAAGCTCTCAGCGCTTCTGGAATTAACAGAAAAAGATAAAACAGATGGTACGCTTGGCATAGGCCACACGCGCTGGGCCACTCATGGGAAGCCGTCCGTTGAGAATGCCCATCCACATACAGACTGCAGCGGCAAGATTGTCGTTATTCACAACGGGATTGTGGAGAACTACATTGAACTCAAAGCCCGTCTCTCAGAAGGGCGTCACAAGTTTTTTTCACAGACCGATACAGAAGTTATTCCTCACCTTATCGAAGAGCATTTCTCAGCAACGCATAACATGGCCGAAGCCTGCCGCCTGACCGCGCTGGAGCTCAAAGGTGCCCAGGCGATTCTTGTGGTCAGCGAGTATGAACCCGACAAAATTATCGCTATAAGGATCGGTAACGCCGGCGGACTAATCGTTGGTCGGGATGGTAAGGAATCTTATATTGCCAGTGATCTCGCGGCTATGGCCGACCATGCCAGGCATGTTGCCTACCTTGAGAGCAGGGAGATGGCAGTAGTGGGACGTGATAGTGTTCACTACCTCACTCTGGACGGTGCTACGCTTGTCAAAAAAACCACCGCGGTTACCGAGCAAATGGTTTCTGCCGGGAAAGGTCTCTTTGAGCATTTCATGCTTAAAGAGATAAGTGAACAACCCGAATGTGTATTGAACGCGTTAAGAGGGCGCATGGGGTTTGAGCTCGCAGATGTGCTTCTGGAGGGCATACCGTTCAGCAAGCATGAGGCATCGGAAATGCGGCGTATCGTCCTTGTCGGTATGGGAACCAGTATGCATGCCGCAATGGTCGGTAGGCACTATATGGAGAGGCTGGCAGGCGTCCCCACTGAAATCGAGAATGCTTCAGAATTTCGTTATAGGGACTTTATAGCTGATCCGCCTCCGCTCGTGATATCCATCTCGCAGTCCGGGGAAACTGTGGATACTCTCGCAGGAATGGAAGAGGCGAAACGCAGGGGTCTTCGCCAGATCACGTTGTGTAACACTCCCGGCTCCCAGAGCAGTCGGCTCGCTGACTACACGCTGTCCCTGAGGTGCGGCCCCGAAATAGGCGTTGCCAGCACGAAGACACTCGCCAGTTCTATCGCCTGTCTCTATCTTCTCGCTCTGTGGATAGGAAAGCATAACGGTCACCTAGATGAGAAGGCTCTGGAAAAGCAGGTCCAGATTTTAGCGAAAGCCCCTGATCTGGTTGGTAGGGCTCTCTCAATGACATCGTCCATCAAGGCCCTGGCTGAAAAATATCACAAGGCTAACCATTTTCTATATCTGGGGCGCGGGATAGACTACCCGATGGCTATGGAGGGCGCGATAAAGCTCAAAGAGACGGCATATGTCCATGCGGAAGGCTATGCCGCTGGCGAGATGAAACACGGCCCTATCGCCCTTATAGATGACAGCATGCCTGTTCTCGCGATTGCCCCGCGCAATGCGCTTTACCAGAAGATGGTCAGCAACATTCAGGAAGTGAAGGCGCGCGACGGCAAAGTGATTGCAGTGGCTACTGAAGGCGATACGCTTCTGCCGACCATCGCGGACGATATTATCTTTGTCCCTGCCTGCGATTATCTTCTCGAGCCTCTGGCTATTCTTCCGGCTCTACAGTTGTTCGCATACTACATGGCTGTACATCTCAAGCGTGATGTAGATCAGCCTCGAAATCTGGCGAAAAGCGTAACAGTCGAATAGATCTATCTGCCACCCTACTTGTCATGAATAAGTTGGCGCGATGGTTTACATACTTTCTAGCCGTAGCGGTCTTTATTGTTTCATGTGGTCCCAGCGAGGAAAATATTCAAGCGACCGTGGATGCTAAATTAAGTCAGGCCATCGCTGCGATACCTACGGCCACACCTCAACGGTAGTGGGTCAATTTGCGCCTCTTGTATATTGTTCTAACGCTCCAAGCAAAACTCAATAAGGATTTTCCAAAATTTTGGATCGTTCGGACTACTGCCTTGAGAAAATACTCCTTGTAGACATTCAGATTGGCGTTGGAACTTTGCTTCTGCCTTATCGTCACGCCACTTATCAAACCAAAGGCCACCTGTCATGAGTCCGATCAGAATCATTCCACCTATTAATCCTTGCCCTTGTTTCATTCTCGCCCACTTGTTCCACTCATTCTGCATCTGCCATCTTTACGATTTCTTCGACACTCCAAACATGGTCACTCACACCCGCCGCCATTGCTGGCGTTACGAGCGTTTTATGCGGTCTAGCGAAATTGTAGTACATGAAATGCAGAGCAACCGCGTATTCAAGGTTTTCCACCTTTTTTGAGAACGCATTGGTCAGTCGGGTAAATCGCCTCATGCTCGCCTCAACCCATTAGTAGCAGATATGTTCTACTTAACAGATAATTAACATTGAAAATATCTATAGTCAATGTCTTTCCATACATGCAAAAATACAAATATTTCCCTTGACCTGAACATGTACCTGCCCCTATAATCCGCTTAGACCGCAAAGGTTCTGAAGTTGAGGTCATTTTGACAGCAAATCCCAATCCTTCCATGAAGGAATGACTCTATGAGATCGCGTTGGCGGAGGCAGGGTTTACGTCTCTCACTGAATCACCACACAAAAACAGCAATCGTTTTTCTGTTTCTAGTGCTTATA
>SHYL01000008.1 GCA_009692825.1 Dehalococcoidia bacterium
CGCCAGCACTTTACTTGCGATCTGTCTTTTCCTGGCAGCACCTAATAAGCGGATACGCGACGTTGGCAAAGTAGTAGAGATGAATTCTCAGCCGTCGCAGAGCTATGTTGCAGCAGTCGTAGCGGATACTAAGACATGAACATAGGCATATGCCGCATCGCTCTACGTTTGCCTGAAAACGATAACCTAAAGGCCAAACGTATGCTTGTGCGCTCCGTTACGGACCGTGTTCGCAATAAGTCCAACGTATCGATTTCTGAGGTTGCCGATAACGACAACTGGGAGCTTTTAACGATTGGTATTGCTTACGTCAGCAATGAAAGCCGACACGGCAATGAGGTTATGTCGAAAGTTGTGGAATACATCGATACGATAAAAGACGACGGTGAGATGCTTGATTACGATATCGAACTGATTACGGTTTGATTCGTAACCATCTCGATTCACCTATTTATTTTGTAAACACTTTTTAAGCTAATCTACCGCGATATTCAGTTGCGCGGCTGTTTTCAGCCAGTCCGCCCATTCTGAATCCTCCAACGGTATGCCGTCTTTTCTGCGCTTCTCTTCTATCTTGAAGCCGCGTTCGCCGGGCATAAGGATTTCTTCGAAACCTTTGGCCTTCTTGCTGTTTTTCATCATGCCTATGCGCGCGTCCACCTTGTTCTTGAAGTCCTGAAGGTTTGTGAATGAGCTGACGTTGAGCGCCATAATCATGGAGTCATTAGTGATTTTTCCTGTGGCCGCAGGGCTTGGGTCCATGGGCCCGCCGCTGAGGAGACCGCCCAGGATCTCGCTGACTATCTGCATCGCGGCACCTTTAGGACCGTTCGTCATGTTCGCCATCGAGCCTGACAGTCCCGGCGTAGGTGTCATGGGTGAACCGGGATTGTATTTGGTTGCGTCTGCTGTCGTTACGCCGTCATCGTCCAGTATCCAGCCTTCAGGGATGGGAAGCTTTTTCACGAGGTATGGCTGGAGAGCACGGGACGCGATCGCGGTGGTCGCCATGTCAACGATTATCGGCTTCTCTTTGCCTGCTGGGATCGCAACCGATACAGGGTTCGTGCCCATGATTCGCGCTGCACCGCCGTATGCAGGCGACTGCGGGATGGCGGAGCGAGTGTACATCTGGCCGACCATGTCCTGCATGGCGATAAGCTCTGTGTAATAGCCAAGCGCTGTTACGCCCCCGAGGTTCTTTATCGCCGCCGCTCCCATGCCGTGCTTGCGGGCCTTCTCAATGATCTTATCGACCGCATGCTTTGCTATGACAGGTCCGATACCGAATTTCGCGTCCAGTGTAATAGTCGTGTCGCTTTCGGCAATAACGTCTGCCTTGATATGGTTACGGTTAGGGTCACGTATCGATGCATTCACAACGCCGGGTATGCCCCTGATGCCGTGGCTATCGTGGCCGCGCAGGCTTGGCATGAGCAGGCTATCGAATACTATTGCCGCGTCCGCATCTGTGATGCCTGCGGCTGTCATCATTTTCATGCTGAGGTCATGTGCGTGCTTAACGCTGATCAGATGCATAAGTTACTCCTTAGCTGGTCTGTACTGATTCGTTGGATTTTATCGGCACTACGATACCACAGTTAAGGTTCGCAGCGTTACACTTAAGAAGATATGCAGCTTCAAGACAAACCATCCTCATTTGACCCGAAGCAATTTATAGAAGAAATCAAGCGTGAGCCGTGGTATGCCGGGCAGATCGAGTATGTGGAGCATATTGCGCCGCGGCAGGCTAAACATGCAGCCTTGAAGTCTGCGATAGACCCATCGCTGGTTAGCGCATTGCAGTCGGCCGGGCTGATGCCTATGTTTTCGCATCAGGCTGAGGCCATTGACCGCACGATTGCAGGCGAGAATGTGATAGTCTCCACACCCGCGGCAAGCGGGAAAAGCCTTTGCTATCAGGTTCCTGCCCTGAATGCTGTTCAGCAATCCGCTTCCGCCAGGGCGATATTGCTATATCCCACGAAGGCGCTGGCCCAGGACCAGCTACATTCACTCCAATCCTTGTCGTCGCGCATTTCGCGCAAACCCATGATTGCGACATACGATGGCGATACACCGCAGGAGGAGCGTTCGAAGACGAGGCGCTCAGCAAACATCCTGCTAACGAACCCTGACATGCTTCACATGGGCATATTACCGAACCACAGGTCATGGTCGAAGCTGTTGCAGGGACTTAAGTATGTAGTTCTGGATGAGGCGCATGTCTATCGAGGCGTTTTCGGCAGCCACGTCGCAAACGTTTTGCGCAGGTTCAGGCGTTTGTGCGAAGGCTACGGCTCGCACCCGCAGTTCATCCTATGCTCAGCAACGCTGGCAAACCCCACAGAGCATGCTCAAAACCTTGTTGGGCTGCCGTTCACGTCGATAACTGAAGATGGGTCACCCGCGGGAGCTAAAGAATTTGCGCTCTGGAACCCACCAGTCATCGATAAGGCGCGCGGAAGCAGGCGCAGCTCCAACTACGAATCGACCAACTTGTTCGCTTCATTAGTGAGTAAAGGCGTGCGCACCATCACATTCGCGCGCACCCGCAAGCTGACCGAGCTTATATACATTTACACACGTGAGAGGCTTGGTGAATCAGGAGCCGCGGTTGCCAGCAGGATAAGGCCGTACAGGGCGGGCTACCGTATCGAGGAGCGCAGGCAGATTGAAAAAGAGCTGTTCGAAGGCCGTTTGCTGGGCGTGTCGGCGACAAGCGCGCTGGAGCTAGGCATAGACATAGGCGGTCTGGATGCGACGATACTCACAGGCTATCCGGGCAGCATCGCGAGCGCTTGGCAGCAGGCCGGGCGCAGCGGACGCAGGGGCGGCGGTTCGCTTTCTATCATGGTAGCGATGAGCAACCCGCTTGACCAGTACTTCATGCGGAACCCTAAGGCTTTTTTCGGCAAGCCTCAGGAGAACGCTATAACGTCCCATACCAACCCTCACATACTGCGTTCGCACCTTTTGTGCGCGGCGTACGAGAGACCGTTGACGCAGTCGGACGCTTCGTATTTCGGCGAGCAAACAATTCCGTTGGCAAACGAGCTGACGAAGGAATGTCTAATGAGGCCGTCGTCCAGCGGACGTCAGTGGTACCTGGCGGCTGGAATCGATTATCCAGCGCAGGATATAAACATACGTTCCACCTCTGCTGGCGTTTACACGCTTATCGAGGAAGGAACCGGCAGACTTTTAGAGACCGTCACATCTGAGCAGGCGTTCTCGCAGATACACCCCGGAGCTGTCTATCTGCACCAGGGCAACGCTTTCCTTGTGACCAGCCTGGATATTCCGGCGAAAAGTGCGTACGCCCGTCAGACCGAGGATCCGTTTTATACACAGTCGTCTGATGTCACTGATATACGTATCTTGCGCGTGCTGCAGGAGAAACAGGTCGGCCCCGCGAAACTGTATCTGGGCGAGGTGGATGTTTCACGTACTTTCGTCAGCTATAAAAAGAAGCGCCAGCTGACGGAAGAGATCGTCGACGAAGAGCCGCTGGATCTGCCCACGCAATCGTTTCCGACGGTGGCATTTTGGTGGGACATACCGCAGAATATGCAGCGCGAAATACGGAAAGCAGGGCTGGACTTCGCCGGCACCATTCACGCGGCTGAACATGCTTCAATCGGCATGCTGCCCTTATTTGCACTCTGTGAGCGCAATGACATAGGTGGTGTATCGACTCCACTGCATCCGGACACAGGCCTGCCGCAGGTGTTCATATACGATGGACATGCGGGCGGTGTTGGTATCGCGGAGAAGGGCTACGAACTGGCGACGGAGCTGTGGGACGCGACTCTTAAGGTCATCAACGAATGTGTATGTGAAAGCGGCTGTCCTAGCTGCATACAATCGCCGAAGTGCGGCAACAACAACGAGCCGTTGGACAAGAAAGGCGCTGCTGCATTGCTGAAGAGCCTCTTGGGCCGAAGCTGATCAGCGCAGGTTCTTGATTACCTCTTTTGCAAATTCCTGGGTTGTCGCTTTGCCGCCGAGGTCCTGAGGGCTGAATTTGCCTTCGCGAAGAGTTGTCTCCAGCGCGGTTTCTATCCGTGTTGCGGCTTCGGGTTCTCCAAGATGTCTGAGCATCATAACGCTGGTTAATATGCACGCCATAGGGTTAGCTATCCCCTTCCCGGCTGCCTGCGGCCAGCTACCGTGTACAGGCTCGAACACAGCGTAGTCCTTGCCGATATTTGCGCCAGGCACAACGCCTATGCCGCCAACAAGGCCAGCCGCTAGGTCGGAGAGTATATCGCCATAGAGGTTTTCCATGAGCAGGACGTCGAACTGCTGCGGATTCATCACCAGTTGCATGCAGGCGTTGTCTACTATCATCTCTTCATACTGTATGGACTTATAGTTTTTAGATACGTTCCGGCAGCAGTCCAGGAATAGGCCATCAGATAACTTCATGATATTCGCCTTGTGTATAGCTGATACTTTTTTACGGTTCTCACGAACGGCCAGCTCAAACGCATATTCTGCGATCCGTGTGGACGCAACACGGGTGATGATTTTTATGGACTCTACCACGCCCGGGACGACTTCGTGTTCAATGCCTGCGTATAGGTCTTCTGTATTCTCGCGGATGATTACCAGGTTTACATTTTTGTGCAGAGACGGGACGCCTGGGAAATTCTTAACGGGACGCACGTTTGCATACATATCAAGGCTCTTGCGGAGAGCCACATTCAGGCTTGGGAAGCCTTCCGCTATTGGAGTGGTGATTGGGCCTTTGAGCGCAACTTTGTTGCGCTTGATCGCATCAAGGCTTTCGATTGGAAGCAGGACCCCGTATCTATGTATACCCTGCTGTCCGATGATGGCATGTTCCCACTGTATGTTTACGCCAGAGGCAGCAATGACCTCTACGGTAGCGTTAACTACTTCTGGGCCGATACCGTCGCCAATGACTAACGTTAGCGTATAATTTTTCGGCAATCCCGCGCCTCCAATGTAACTTAAAACGCTTTTGAAATTATAGCCAAAGATTTAATTTTCTACTTCCAGAGGAGAATTTTGATCAAAGCCGTTATTTTCGATATGGACGGTGTGCTTTCAGATAGCGAGCCGCTTTTCAGAGAATCAATCAACAAAATTCTAGTAGAGGAAGGTGCGCAAATATCCGAGCAGGAATACAAGCAGCTTATCGGCTCCACTTTTGAGCATGCCTGGCAGGTTTTGATAGAGAGGTTCAACCTTAAAAAGCCGGCGAGCCATTACATGCAGATTTACGATGGTGTTGTGGAAGATACGCTCGGAGCAAAAGCTAGGCCTGCCTCTGGCGTTTACGAACTCATGGCAGAACTCGATAAGCGGAAGTTGCCCAAAGGTCTAGCGTCTGCATCTAAACGAATATGGATCAATGCCCTTCTGCGCGCGATAAAACTGGAAAACTCTTTTAACGTGATAGTAGCCGGCGACGAAGTAAAAAAAGGAAAGCCTGAGCCTGAGATTTACATAACGGCAGCCCATAAACTTGGCTTCGAGCCTAAGGAATGTGTTGTCATCGAGGATTCGCCGACAGGGATACTGTCGGCATCTCGTTCCGGTGCGAAAGTAGTGGCGGTCAGAACGCCATATACGGCGGGTCTGGATATCTCTAAGGCTAACGTAATCATCGATAGCCTTGCTAACTTCGACTACAGAGTGCTGGATTAGCGTATGCCTGCGCTTCCTGACCTTCTACAGCCCGGACTAACGTTGGTAATGCTTGGATTTAACCCGGGCTTGATGTCGTGGCAGCAGGGCCACTACTATGTCAATCCCAGAAATTATTTCTATCCTCTCATGCATAAGTATGGCATTACGCCTAGATTGTTCGCGCCGCACGAGGATGTCCAGCTTCCGTCCGTAAGCATAGGCATGGTAGACGTGCTTAAAGAGCCGTCTGCACGTTCGTCAGACATACCCTCAAAGGTTTTTGTTGCCGGCAAAGAGGTGCTCATTGCCAAGCTTGAGAAAGCGGAACCAAAAATCGTATGTTCCAACGGTGCAGTGATTTACTCAATCGTATTTGGTAGGACCTGCCAGTATGGACTGCAGGAAGAGCGGATAGGCGGCGCGCCTCTCTACGTTGTTCCCTCAACGTCGCCCGCCAACAATGGGAAGTGGCAGGAGCGCGAAAGTTGTTTTGCTGAGCTTGGCGAAATGGTTAAGCGTGAAGTCCTGAAACGTTACTCCAAAAGGTAAGCCGCACCGATAAGACCCGGTCCTGTATAAAGCCCCATTGCGGGTGTGAACGACGAGAGCATCAATTCACTCGGTTTCACTTCCGCATCGACTCGTTTCAAGAACAGCTCTGCTTCTTCAGGCGCATTTGTATGGACCACCGCCACTTTTAGCTTTCCCTTCGCTGATTCTGATTTAAGGCTTTCGATGATTTTGCGCAAAGCCTGTGGCTTGCTCAGAGCCGCGCCATTCCGTTTCACTTCACCATTCGCAATGCTAAGAATGGGTTTGATATTGACCAGGTTGCCTGCCCACGCCGCCGCTGATGGGATCCGCTTGCTTCGCGCCAGATACTCCAGCGTATCCATAACTGCCAGAAGTCCTGTGCACTGCCGCGTTTGCTCGGCTGCTCTTACAACTTCTTCAAGACTTGCGCCTTGTTCCGATGCTTCGGCTGCCGCGAGCGCTACGAATCCTGCCGCCATCGATGCGCTCCTAGAGTCGACTACGCTTATGCGGACGTTCTTTAGCGACTCGTGGGCGTTCTGTGCGGCTGTGCTTGCTGAGTTATAGAGTGAGCTTAGGCCTGCGTGCAGCGTTACGCAAAGAATCTGGCCATGGTCACGCGCAAGTTCTTGGTAGGCTTCAATATATGCACCCGGGGATGGCGGGGATGTACCCGGCGGCTTGCCTGACTCTTTCAGTAGGCGATAGAACTCGTCAGGATTGGATCGGTGATCATCGAGATAAAGGTTGTCGCCAAAGAGAAAGCTAAAGGGAAGTACTTTTATATGGTGTTTAATGACGTAGCTTTGGGGAATACAGGCGGTGCTGTCCGTAACTATTGCTACGTTTGCCATTCTTGAATGCTACCGGGTTACCGAGTCACTGGTAGTAAGTCGTTTCCTGTAGACCCAGGCGGACTTGCCGCCGTCGTAATAGTTTCGCTTGCGCTCGCCGCGAACGAAGCCGTAGCGTTCGTAGAAACTTATCGCGATATCGTTATCGTGGCGGACTTCGAGACGCATAACGTTTGCTCCGCGAGAGATGGCCAGCAACTGGGCTTCTTCAAGTAGCATTTTTGCGTAGCCGTTCCTCCTGTGCCCGGGATGTACAGTGATGTTATAGATCCTGCAGGAGCTGCTGCCACGGTGGAACGCTACCATGCACATGCCAACAATGCTTTGCTCGCCGTCTATAATAAGCGTCACCGCATTAGCTTTGGTGAGTAGATGTAGAAATTGTCTTCTGCCGAAGTGGTCAGAATCATATCCAACCCTTTCAAGCTCAAGAACAGCTTCCAGGTCTTTGCCGGTGGCGGCACGTATATTCGGGTTCATTATCTAAGCGTACGTGATGTTACTTGCTGCGTTCAACCATTGCTATAAGCCTGCGAGCGCGTCGCACTGCAGAAATATCGGCCAGCTCGCCACCTACATACGCTCCGGCGGTATCCTTGCGCTCCGCTTCTTCGTACGCCTTAATGATCTGGCGTGCGCGGTTAATCTCAACCTCCGAAGGAGAAAAAGATTTGTTGATTCGCTCGATTTGCGAATAGCTTGTCGCAAGTTTCCCTGAAAATCCCATTTGCTTTGCCGCAGAAATTGAGTTGCCCAGATTTGCGTCTGTGCTTGGCCCATCGAAGCAGACTATGTCTGACGCGTTCGCAGCTACAACGACCGACGACCGTGCGAATGCCAGCGCATGTTCGGACGAGTCAGGAATGGACATCGTCCTGGCGTACGTTTCGCTTCCGAATACCACGGCTGTGATACGTGGCGATGAACCGCAGATTTCGAACGCTCTTACGACACCGCGGGCAGTTTCGAGCCACGGGATTACTTTAATATGGCCCGTGGGTATTCTGCGCTTCTCTTCCATCTCTTTTATCACGCTGCCGTAATCGAATACGTCATGGGAAGATTCGACATGGCCTACGCTTATGCCTGATAGGTGAGTGGAAGTAACTGCATCTATATCGTCGCGAGACATGCCTGTAGAGATTGGATTTATATGGACGAATACCTCTTTGCCTTTGCGAGCGAGAGGCTCGATTGCGGCGGCAACTGGCGACCTTGCGCTGGCCGCTTTATCTGTTGGTACATTGGATATGTCAAGCATGACTGCGTCCGCTTTGGATGAAAGCAGGTTGTCCAGTGATTTCAACTCGTCACTGCGAACGATTAATAATGATCTAAAAATAGGCGACCTCGCTTAGATTTTCTGTTTATCGGCGTCAGCCCGCCATCTGAGGACAGGCTGCCTGGCAGCGCGCGCTTCGTCGAGGCGTGTCATCGGTGCCGAATACGGCGCATTTCTGACGAGTTCTGGCTGCTCCTCGACCTCTCTGGCGATGCTAAGCATAGCATCTATAAAAGCGTCCAATCCCTCACGTCCTTCGCTTTCAGTAGGCTCTATCATAAGCGCTTCTTCAACTATCAGTGGGAAGTACATGGTGGGCGGATGAAATCCGTAATCGATAAGGCGTTTCGCTACGTCTAGCGCTCGCACGTTGTGTTCTTTCTGGCGTTTCGCAGAGAAGATGACTTCGTGCATGCAGAGGCGCTGGTAAGGCAAGAGGTAATCGCCCTTCAACTTCGCGAGCACATAATTAGCATTGATGACCGCATTTTCGCTGATGGATTTTAGCCCTTCGGCGCCCAGAATGCGGATATATGCGTAGGCTCTTACCAGCATCCCAAAGTTGCCGTTGAAAGCGGCGATTTTCCCTATCGATTTAGCCGGCCTGTGAAACTTATAAGTATTGTTGGCAATCTTTACGACAACCGCATCAGGCAAATAATCCCTGAGAGTTTCACTCACGCATACCGGACCTGAGCCTGGGCCGCCTCCGCCGTGCGGTGTGCTGAACGTCTTGTGTAGGTTCAGATGGACTACGTCGAATCCGAGCGCTCCCGGCTTCACCTGCCCCAGCAGTGCGTTCATGTTGGCGCCGTCGCCGTAAACAAGGCCGCCAGCTTCGTGTACAGCTTTGCAAATCTCGACGATATGTCTTTCGAATAGTCCCAGCGTACTTGGGAGGGTAATCATCAGGCCCACCACATCGGTGCCTAGCTCCTTGTGCAGAGCATCCATGTCTACGTTGCCGTCATTGTCCGTGGCAACACTTGTCACTGTAAACCCGAGCATTGCCGCTGTCGCCGGGTTTGTCCCGTGCGCAGAGTCAGGTATAAGCACACGCTTGCGCTGTATCTGGCCGTGTTCCAGGTGGTACGCTCTGAACATTTGTAGTCCCGTGAATTCCCCGTGCGCTCCCGCGAGCGGAGCTAAGCTTACGGCTGACGTGCCTGTTATTTCAGCGAGGTAGGTCTGCAGATTGTGCATCAGCTGTAGCGCTCCCTGAGCGGTTTCATCAGGTTGGATAGGGTGTACATTAGCAAAACCCGGGAGACGTACTGCGTCTTCATGAAGCTTTGGGTTGTACTTCATCGTGCAGCTGCCCAGTGGATAGATTCCGCTGTCAACGCCGTAGTTAAGCGTGCTGAGATGAGTGAAATATCGGATCAGCTGAGGTTCGCTAACCTCTGGGAAGTGCAGGTCATCGCGTAGGAGCTCTGCTGGAGGCATATCCGAAAGTGGCACATCCATCGACGGCGTTGTAGAGGCGCGCCTGCCGGCTACGCTCACGTCCATAAGGAGCGTACGTTGTTTCTCCAGGAGCTTGGGGTTATTTATCAGCAAAGCCCGCCAGTTCCTTTACCAGCTTGTCAATTTCGACTCTGGTGTTGACCTCAGTTACGCAGAAAAGCATGCCGTTCGGTATCTTTGCGCTCACGTCCAGCCCGCCGATGATCGATTTACTGAGCAGATACTTATTTATTTCGGCAGGCGCAGAGGGGCAGGTCACGGTAAACTCCCTAAAGAATGGTGAGCTTGATGTTAAGCGAAAGCCTTTTAGCTGTGAAATCTGTTTGGCCGCATATTGCGCCTTGTGATAGCAGAGGGTCGCTATTTCCTGCATACCGCGTTTCCCCAGAGCGGCCATGTATACCGTAGTAGCAAGCGCCACCAGCGATTCAGTCGTGCATATGTTTGATGTGGCGCGTTCACGTCGAATGTGCTGCTCTCTCGTCTGCAGAGTAAGTACGTAGCCTGTCCTACCCTGGCTGTCTACCGTCTGACCAACGATGCGGCCTGGCATCTGGCGCAGGTGCTTCGATTTGCATGCGAAGAGGCCCACATACGGTCCGCCAAAGCTCTGGGCAACGCCGAGGCTCTGGCCTTCTGCTGTAACTACGTCTGCGCCGTACTCGCCGGGCGGTTTCAACATGCCTAACGATATGGGGTCAACGGTAACAACTTTAAGTGCGCCGACCGCATCCGCTTCAGCGGCATGTGCTTTCATGTCTTCCATGAAGCCGTAGAAGTTGGGCTGCTGGACTATCAGACATGCGGTAGTTTGTTTAAGGCTCAGGTTTTTAGAGGAGGATATATCTATCGCAACTCCCTGGGGGAGGAGATAGGGCTTGAGTACTTCGATATAGGTTGGTGAGACGGTATCGAGCACGGTTACGGACATGCGCCCGGTTATGCGGCACGCCATGAGTGCAGCTTCGGCTAGAGCGGAAGCTCCGTCGTACATGCCTGCGTTGGCTACTTCCATGCCCATAAGCTCGCTGACCATCGATTGGAATTCGTATATGGTTTGCAGGGTACCCTGGCTTATCTCAGGCTGGTATGGCGTATAGGCCGTGTAAAACTCGCTGCGGCCAGTTATGTGTCCAACAACGCTCGGTACGTAATGGCGATATGAGCCTGCGCCCAGGAAGCTGGCCCAGCCCTGAGGATCGATATTCTTGCCAGCCAGCATTTCAAGCTCGCGTTTAAGCTCAAGCTCGGAGACCGGAGGCGGCAAATTCAAGGTTGGATTTCTGAACTCGTGCGGTATGTCATTGAAGAGGTCGGCCGATGAGGAAACACCGATCGCTTTGAGCATGACCTGTCGGTCTTCTTCAGTGTTGGTGATGTAAGGGAAAGCCATCTATTTGCCGGTCAGACCGTCGTATTCCTGCGCTGATAGCAAGCTGGCTACCTCGGAAGAATCTTTCACCTTAACTTTTAGGAGCCATCCGTTTGAGAACGGCTCTTTATTTACCAGTTCAGGCTGCTCGATTGCATGCTTGTTTGTATCTACTACTTCGCAGGAAACAGGCGTAAACAGGTCAGACACAGATTTTACAGATTCCACTTCGCCAAACTTTTCAAATTGCTTGAGAGTTTTACCCGCTTTAGGCACGTCCAGGAAGACTATGTCTCCAAGCTGGGATTGAGCGAAGTCAGTTATGCCTATGAAAGCAGTGCCGTCAGGTTCAATCCTTATCCATTCGTGGTCCTTGGTATATTTAAGATTCCGGGGGTTTGGGATTTGTTTATCTTTATCTGACATTGGTTATTTCTTAGCCCGGCGGTAAAAAGGTAATTGCGTTACCTCTATGGCTGCCGATTTTCCCCTGATATCCACTTCAAGTCGTGTGCCCGGCGCAGAAAGAGCGATCGGTACGTAGCCCATTCCTATATTCATATCTAGTGTTGGGGTGTAGCTTCCGCTGCTTACTGTACCTACTATTTGACGCTGATAGATTATATTAAATCCGTGCCGGGATACAGGGCCTTTTTTCAGCATCTTGAAGCCGATTAATTTTCTCTTGATGCCTTCCGTGTTTATTTTTACCAAGGATGGTTTTCCAATAAAATCGGGCTTGTCCAGGCTGACGTAATGACTGAGGCCAGCCTCTAATGGGTTGGTTGTGAGGTCTATATCGTTGCCATATAGAGGCATGCCAGCCTCCAGCCTTAGCGTGTCCCGGGCGCCCAGGCCGCATGGCGCAGCGCCCATTGAAATCAGCGTTTCCCAGAGGGCAGGGCCTTGCGAGGCCGGGCAAATTATTTCACCGCCATCTTCGCCCGTGTAGCCGGTCCTTGCTGCCAGCGATTCGTCTCCGCCGATGGTTGTTCCCATGCAGGCGTACTGCTTAAGGGCTGAGACGCCCGGTGTGATTCTTTCCATCATTCCGACGGCGTTCGGACCCTGGCACGCTATCATCACGGAGTCATTTGTGAAATCTACGAGTGACAGGTTCTTAAATTTTGTCTGGTGTTCTTTGAGGTGTGCGGCAACTCTGGGTTTGCTTCCGGCGTTACATACAAGTAAGAGACGTTCGTCCGCTATTCGGTAGGTGATCGTATCGTCGATGATACTGCCATCACCGTTGCAAACAAAAGAGTACTTCGCCCTGCCCATCGCGACCTGGGTAATGTCAGCCGTAATGATATGTTGCACGAAAGCCATCGCGTCCTTGCCAAGCAGCCACAATCGCCCCATGTGCGAAACATCGAATATGCCTGCAGATGAACGTACAGCTTTATGCTCTGCGATGATGCCGGCGTATTGCACGGGCATCTCCCAGCCTGCGAACGGGAATATGCGCGCGCCAAGTTTGACATGATTATCGTAGAGGGGAGTTTTCCTCAGGCTCCCTGTGCCGGGCGAATCGGACATGGGCTCAGTTACCTTTGAAATTTGGCTTGCGTTTTTCCCGCATCGCATTCAGCGCTTCCTGTGCGTCTGATGTGCCAAGCAGCGCAGAATTCAGCTGGCGCTCCAATGCGAGTCCGTCAGCCAGGGTTCCTCCGCGTTGTGCAGCCTCTTTTACCGCCTGAATCGCCAGCGGCGCCATGCTTGCGATCTGCTCCGCAATCTCGAGTGCTCTCGATTTTAACGATTGCTGAGGAATGGCTTCACTTATCAAGCCAAGCTTCAAAGCCTCGCTTGCCGTGATTCTCCGAGACGTAAGCATAAGTTCGATTGCATGGGTAACGCCTATAGCTCGTGTGAGCCGCTGGATCAATCCGCCTGCGGGAAGTATGCCGCCTCTCGGTCCCTCAGAAGCAAAGGTAGCGTTTTCAGAAGCGAGGCGTATATCGCATAAAAGCGCGAGCGCGAGTCCGCCGGCAAAACAATATCCGTTTACTGCCGCGATCATGGGCTTCCAGAAATCGGTCATATAGAAAGGTGAGTCTTCAGGGTTAGAGGTTACGTCCGCCCCTGTGCAAAAAGCTTCTGTGCCAGAGCTGCTGATAATAGCTACTCGAAGAGAATTATCGTTTCGGACTGTCTTGAGAGCTTCGCCCAACTCTTTGATGCCTTCAGAATCTAGCGAGTTCATGGCATCAGGACGGTCTATCGTAATTAGGGCTATATTGCCCTGTTTTTTAAGACTAATCTGCATATAAAAACCAGCATAAACGTTAGCTTTGCGGGTTGATTATAGCAGTGGGGGAATTGAGTGCAGAGTCGCGAAAATTAGGCCTTCACAGCTTTTTTCGACAGTCCAACTTCAGCTAATGATTCTTCCATAGCTTTAAGGAACTGATCAATGTGGGCGAAGGTCATCGCGGTGCTTACGCACCCCTGGCCGTGGGCCATGAGATGGAAACCTCTATTCAGAAGCGCCATGTTGAGCCTGTGTACTGATTCGAAATCAGAAGTCGCGGCTGAATGTCCGTCGACTACGTTCGCATCTGTAAGGTGGTATGCGAAGAGGTGTCCTACGCCCGTAACCTTCATCTTAACCTTGAGGTTATCTGCCAGGCGCTTTAATCCTGTACGCAACTGATCGCCTAGGCCGTTCAAAAGGACATACTTATCAGGTGTAAGTGCTTCCAGGTGAGCGATGCCTGCCGCCATAGAAATAGGATGGCCGCTGTAAGAACTGGAATGTGGCACAGAAGGCCCGCCATTCATGGAACTGACCATTGACATAACATCGGCACGTCCGCCAAAGACACCTATAGGCATTCCACCGCCGACTGCTTTGCCAAGCACTGTGAGGTCTGGCGTTACGTTATATAGCCCCTGCGCTCCACCTTTAGAGAGTGTGAAGGTTACAGTCTCATCAAATATCAACAGGATGCCAAAGCGTTTGGTGATTTCACGTAAGCCTTGAAGGAATCCCTCAACCGGTGGAATACAGCCGCCCGATGCTATTACGGGCTCTAGGATTACAGCTGCAAGGACATCTTTGTTGGCGCGTATCTTGTTTTCGCACGCCTTCAGGTCATTGAATGGCAGTACTCGCGTATCTTCTGAAGCCCCCTTCAGCAGGCCTTTGCTTTGCATAGGGTTACCCGCTTTAGTGATAAAGGTTCCAGCTAAAACCGCATCGCTGCTTCCGTGGTAACCGCCCTCCATCTTTGCTATTTTCGGGCGACGGGTGAATGCCCTGGCTACTCGTACGGCAAACATCGCGGCTTCAGTGCCGGACGCTGTAAACCGCATGCGTTCGATCGAAGGCATTCTCGCGTTTATGTTTCTGGCGAGTTGCACCTCAAGCTCAGTAGGTTCAGAGAAGTGCATGCCGTTCTGCACCTGTCGAATGACAGCCTGCCTTACCCTCGGATGGTTGTGACCCATAGGAAGAGAAAATCCGGCATTTACGAAATCAAGTAATCGCCTGCCATCGATATCCCACAGGTAGCATTCCTCGCCGCGCTGTATGTATGGGGGGAATGGATCGAGATGGCCTATGCCGTTAACACCGTCCGGTATGTATTTAATAGCCTGGTCAAACGCTTGTTTTGAGCGATGTGAGCGTTCACGATACTTTTGAATAACGGAATCTTCAGGCGGCAAGGCAATTGGTTTTGAGATAGGCTTTAGAAGTACTTTGAACGCCAAGTTTGAAGATCTCGCCAGGGACATCTGCTCGGTGATTGGCCTTGTCATGGCCGGTGGCTTTATCAATATAGGAATAGGAGCCGTAAATTTACTGGCGGAGATGGTTGAGATAGGTTTGTTACGGGCAAAAGCTGGAATCACTTTTAATGCCGGGGCTGACTTTTTAACAGGGACTGATTTGCTGGGCATTTGGAGGCTTTTCTTAGAGGCTGTTATTGATGATTTAACTGATTTTCTGGCAACGATTTTACGCACAGGCGCCCTAGTCTTAATAGCAGAAGCGCCGATTCTCTTTAATGCGTTTGAAGAGAGGTTCTTTTTCGTTGTACGCATTTCATTACCATCGAGCGAAACTTTCGTCAGTGATGAGTAATTATAGCATCCCAAGCTATGTCAGTTAACATAAATCTTATCTTCACATAACGACTAGGTTTGGGTGGACATGCTTGGCTATGCTGAAGTGGCTGGAAGAGGTTTCATCGGCTGTATTCGGGCCTTCAATAATGATATGGCTACGCCAGACATTGCGACGATTGCTCTAATAATGGATTCGTAGAAAATTATCGCAAGAACCAAAGTAACAAGCGTTGCCGCGCCTACAGTCCATCCAACATTTCTCGTAGCCACTAGAATCACTATTCCAATCGGTGTGCATATCAGGCAAGGCACAAGCAGGATTGCGTATGTCATACCAATTCCTGTAGCAAGTCTTATGCCTCCTCTGAATATGTTCCAAAATGGATAGCAGTGTCCAGGGTGGCGGCGACTCCGATCAGCGTTCACGACCATACCGGTAGGTCCAGTAAACGCGCGATTACGATTGGAGTGAGGCCTTTGGCCGCGTCAGAAATACCTGTGGCTATGCCGGCTTTTTTGCCTATTTTTCTGAAAACATTGGCTGCGCCAAGGTTTGAGTTTCCGGTTTTCCTGGGATCAACTCTCCCAAAAAGCCTGCAGTTGATAAGTGCGAATGGGATAGTCCCCAAGAGGTATGCGGCAGCAGTGAGTATGACAATATAGGTTTGGTTCGAGTTCATAGGCGGGGATTACATCCGAAATGTACGCGATATTTACGTTCAGGCCTTGCTTATTCTTTGAATAAAAGTTAAATTTGATGCAATGGATGGCACACACATGAACGCATCATCAGGCCAAAATCTTCAAGACACAGACACGGGTCCCAGCCGCATAGAGTTGGGCGAATATTTCCTTAACCGGCTCAGAAACATGATTTCTGCCCGTAATCAGATTCACGGCCAAACAAAGGTTGAGCCTTGGAAGGTAAAGGCGCTTGACCGCGCTATATACAGCACTATCCTGGACTGCGAAGTGCAGGATGTTAAAGAGGAAGCTAAGCTGATACTAAAAGGTAAAAGCTCTTAAATCACCCCGTTTACAACTTCCAAGGCTTTATACTTAACCCAAACAGGTCGAACCGCTACTATAGGCATCGGGGGCCTCCATGAATAGAGTCTTGGCGTTGATCCTCGCAGGTGGCATGGGCAACCGTTTGAGCATTCTTGCCGAAGAAAGAGCCAAGCCCGCCGTTATGTTTGCAGGCAAATATCGGATCATCGACTTCACTTTGTCCAATTGCGTTAACTCTGGCATAGACCGTGTTGGAGTTCTTACCCAGTATCGCCCGATGTCACTCAATCAACACATTGGCCTTGGCAAGCCGTGGGACCTTGACCGGGAGCGCGGAGGCGTTTCGATTTTGCAGCCGTACGTCGGGAGAAAAGCATCAGACTGGTATCGGGGCACTGCGGATGCGGTGTATCAAAACTTGAATTTTGTAGAAGAGACATCATGCGACCAAGTGCTGATTCTGGCGGGCGATCACGTCTACAAGATGAACTACAACGATATCGTGAGCTTTCATCAGATGAAGAAGGCTGACGTGACAATTGGGATAATAAATGTCCCCATCGAGGAGGCATCTCGTTTTGGAATATTGTCTCTCGATAATCAAGATACGGTAGTGAAATGGGAAGAGAAACCCGCCAGGCCTACGGGTACTCTGGCCTCCATGGGGATATACGTATTTCAGAAACAGGCACTGATTGACATTCTTACTGAGGACGCAGCCAAGCGCTCAAGCCATGACTTCGGTAATGACATCATACCGGCCATGGTTGAGAGGCACAAAGTTTACGGGTTTCGTTTCACTGACTACTGGCGTGATATCGGTACGGTTTCGTCCTACTGGCAGGCAAGCATGGAGCTCCTGGCAGAGCCGCAGATGATAGATATGCGCGACCAGAATTTTCTCATACGTACGCGTTCAAAGGAAATGCCTCCGGCCAAGATAAGCAATAAGGGTAATGTGCACGAGAGTCTTATAAGCCATGGGTGCGTCATAAAGGGCGAGGTTAGACATTCGATTCTATCGCCGGGCGTTACTGTAGAAGAGGGCGCAAAAGTTGAAGACTCAGTTATATTCGACGATACATATATATCTTCAGGCGTTGTTATAAATAAATCCATAGTGGACAAAGAAGTCGTAGTCGGTGCTGGTGCAATCATTGGCTTTGGGAATGACATGACGCCAAACGCGGATGAGCCTGACAACCTCGCTTCAGGCGTAACGCTTGTTGGGAAGCGGGCGAAGATTCCGGCATTTGCGAAGATCGGTCGCAACTGTAGGATTGACCCTTCGGTAAGGGAACAGGACTTCAAAGGTCAGCTGACTATTCTCAGCGGCAAAACCGTAGCCAGGGTAGAAGGCACTCGCGCATATGCCTAAAAAATCGACTACCAGGAGGAAATCTCCTGTTCTGGACGGCAACACTGAATTCACCTTCTTGACTGAAGATGATTGCTTTCGTCTTCTAAGATCTCTGAGGTGGAAGGCTGGAGTAAGCTGTCCGCGCTGCCATGCTGACCATATTGGCAGGTCGGTCGCTCATCCGCTTTCGACACACCCGCCCTCTCAAAGGTACCTTTGTTTAAAGTGTCACCATCACTTTAACGACATCGCGGGGACAATCTTTGAGAAGAGCAAGACACCTCTGTGGAAGTGGTTTGCCACCATACACCTGGTCCTGAACACGAAGGGTGTTGCCGCAAGGCGTATTGCGGAGCTGCTGGAAAGCAGTGAGAAGACGACGCTTCAGATGGTGCATCGAATCAAGAAAGATGCCGTAGCGGCGCAGATAGCGAAGCATCTTGAATCCTTGCGTAAGCACGGCGCAATCAAAATAAAAGTTACGAAGCATGACGTTAACATAACTGTCATACCTCAGAGGTTGAAGCTGCCTCCCGATGTGGGCCTGCCTGATAAACGACGGCCGGTTGATGGAGTGTCAGAGCACCAAATTCGACAGGATCGAACAGCACTTATTAAAGCTCCTGAATATAATCAAATAACGGCATTTGCTATGGGTTCAAGAAATAACGAAGCTTTTGTGTACAGACCTCATTCACCTAACTTTAAAGGAACGTTTTCCTTTGTACTGCACTCCCATTTGCCATATGTGAGACTCGCCGGCAGATGGCCTCACGGCGAAGAGTGGATACACGAGGCGATGTCTGAGACATACCTGCCGCTCCTGAATGTGATCCGTGTTTTACGTTCGAAGCAAATCTCGTCAAAGCTCACAATAAACCTGACGCCAATTTTGATGGAGCAGCTTGCTGATCCGCTGATTAAAGATAACTTTGTCGCTTATGTAAAAGACAAGATTGCGCGTTCAGAAATTGATGCTGAAAGATTCAAAGGGATTGATGTCCATAAGGAAAATCTTGCTCTGGCATATGCCCAGAGGTACAAGGACACGCTGTATAGCTTTGAAACCTTGTATGGCAGGGATATCATCGGCGCTTTCAACCGCTTACAGGACGAAGGTTTGGTAGAAATAGCAGCAAGCGCTGCAACCCATGGCTACCTTCCTCTTCTTGCCACTGATACTTCTATAAGAGCGCAGGTAAAGGTGGGGGTAGATACATATAAGAAATACTTTGGCAGAGCGCCATCATCATTTTGGCTGCCTGAGTGCGCTTACAGGCCTGAAAAAGACGGCAGGCCGCCAATTGAGAAGTTCCTCGAAGATGAAGGAATAAAGGCATTCTTCACTGAGAGTAGTGCGTTGACAGGCACGACTGTCCATCCAAAAGGTGAATCGCGAATCGGTCCGTACGGCTATGTGATTGGCTCAAGGGGTGTTCGAAAAGAGAGGCCCCCCACAAATGCCGACGAATGGGCTACTTATTCCGCTTATAACGTCTATGATTCTGGCGTTGCAGTAGTCGCCAGGAATGCGCGAACAAGTATGCAGGTGTGGTCTGCGGCTCACGGGTACCCAGGGGACTACTGGTACCGGGAATTTCATAAGAGAGATGACGCATCGGGGCTTCAGTACTGGCGTATAAGTGGTCATTCGACTGACCTTGCATCTAAGGCGCTATATGACCCCGGCCGCGCGTCCCAAAGAGTAAGTGAGCACGCAAATCACTTTGCTTGGCTTGTGGAAGAGCTTACGAAGAATTACTTCGGCGCTACCGGTGATAAGGGAATGATGACCGCCGCTTACGATACAGAATTATTTGGGCACTGGTGGTTTGAAGGGCTTGACTGGCTTGCGCATGTGATAGAGAAACTTTCTAATAGTGCCTCTGTGCGTCTTGTCACCGTTACCGAAGCTCTGCAGATTAAGCCGCCTGAAACCAGCATAGATTTGCGGGAAGGTTCATGGGGATCGCGCGGGGATCATTCTACTTGGAACGGGTTTGATGCCAACTGGATGTGGCCTATTATCCATTCTTGTGAAAAGAAGATGGAAAGTCTGGCTGAAGCTTACCCGGTAGCAGTAGGTCCAACAGTCCAGGTTTTGAATCAGGCGGCGCGAGAATTACTCCTACTGGAATCCAGCGACTGGCCTTTCCTGGTAACCACGGGCCAGGCACGGGATTACGCTATAGACCGGTTCAAAATACATCTCAGGCGTTTTCAGGTACTGGCCTCGGCATTGGAGTCAGGACCTATCACCAGCGTTACCATTGCCCAATGCAAAGAATGGCGCGAATTAGATAATCCATTTCCACAATTGGACTACCATCTGTTCACTCCGAAGGCGGAGCTCGTTGTGGCTAAAAAAGGTAATACTGCCTGATGAACATACTGTTTGTTGCTGCTGAAGTAAGTCCGCTTTCCAAGGTTGGTGGACTTGGAGATGTAGCTGGTTCGCTCACTGTTGCTCTCTCTGAACTCGGTCATGATGTTCGCATCGTCACGCCTAATTACAGTGCTATCGATGTGAAGAAATTTCCCAGCAAGTCGAAGGGCAGCGTAAAATTTACCGCCCCTGGAGGGGCTTCTTTCAGCGCTGATGTAAGAGAGACGCGCCTGAAGAATCGCATACCTGTATATCTCATTGACATGCCGGAGTTTTTTAACCGCAGCAAGGTTTACGGAGAAGCGGATGATCTCGAACGCTTCTGGGCGTTCTCACAGGCAGCCGTCCTGGTGCCGGAACTTCTCGGATGGCAGCCTGACGTACTCCACGCCCATGACTGGCATGCGGCCATTTCCGTTTCGTTAATGAAGGCCTATCGCGATAGGTACCCGATATGGAACAAAGCTGGAACCGTTCTGACGATTCATAACCTGCAATACCAGGGCCATCTGAACGATAAGTTTATGAGCTCCGGTTTTATGGACCTCGGAGCGCTCAGCGTAGACCGTCTCGCGAACCTGAATATATATCCAAGCATGATGGGCCTCGGTCTTGTAGCCACCGATGTTATTAATACGGTATCTGAAGGATACTCAAGGGAGATCCTGACACCTGAATTCGGCTACGGAATGGAGCCGCTGTTGCACCAGAGGCAGGAAGACCTGGTTGGTGTCCTTAACGGCATAGATATTCGCGAGTTTGATCCGTCAAAAGATGCATATTTGCCGTTTAAGTTTGATTTAAATACTATTAATTACCGCAGTGGAAACAAGGCGGAGCTCCAGCGCAAAGTGGGACTTGAAGTCAGGGCGGACGTTCCAGTTTTTGGTGCTGTCACCAGGCTTGCTGACCAAAAAGGTATAGACATCCTTGCTGACGCAATTCCGAATATTCTTAAAGCCACAGAAGCTCAATTCGTAATACTCGGAAACGGAAACCCTGACCTAGAGGCCCGTTTAACGACTCTAACAAACGCCAATAAGGGAAGAATGTCCGCTATTATCGGTTTTGATGTTGCTCTTGGTCAGCTCATATATGCCGGCAGTGATGTTTTCGTCATGCCGTCCAGGTTCGAGCCGTGCGGCCTCGGCCAGATGATTGCACTACGCTACGGGTCCGTACCTCTGGTAAGACAGACTGGCGGACTGGCGGATACAATTCAGGACTGTGGGCATGACCTTTCGAACGGAAACGGATTTGTTTTCAAAAATCCAAACTCTCAAGAGATTGAAGATACGATGATAAGAGCTGTCCGCGCGTACGGCAGTAGAAATTTCTGGGGCAAGCTTCAGCAAAGAGGTATGGCTCAGGACCTCTCCTGGGACACGTCAGCTCAGAAGTACATTTCCATTTATAAGCAGGCACAAGGGAAGCGCAGTTCAATCGTAAGCATATCTGGAGGGCGCTCATGATTTACTGGGCGCCCCTGCTCCATATGTACCAGCCCCCAACGCAAATTCACATGATATTGGATAAGGTCTGTCGAGAGTCTTACAGGCCGCTGATAGAAGTATTCAAGTCGCATCCGCAAGCGAAAGCCACGGTTAACATAAGTGGCTGTCTTACGGAAATGCTTCAAGAGCATGGATTTCAAGACGTTATTGACGGACTACGGGACCTTTCGGAAAGAGGTCAGCTTGAGTTTGTTGGCTCGGCCAAATATCACGCTATCCTGCCATTGATCCCACAGGAAGAAGCGGCAAGACAGATCGCACGCAATAAAGTTACGAACTCCAAGTTTTTTGGCAGCTCATACAACCCCAAAGGGTTCTTTCCTCCAGAGATGGCCTATAGTTCGAAAGTTGCCCAACCGATCATAGATAGTCGACATAAGTGGATACTGATTTCAGGTGTCGCATGCCCTACTCACTGGCCCGTGGATAGAGTGGATTACATAAAGCGCGGTGACGATGAACTTGGCGTCTTCTTCCGGGACGACTTACTTAGCAACAATATCAGCTTTGATCGGATCAGTGCTACTGAATTTATCGACAAGTTAAAAAGGGTGCAAAGCTATTCAGGAAAGAAAGATGTGTATGTGATAACAGCAATGGATGCCGAAACCTTCGGCCATCACATTTTGGACTGGGAGAAGCTGTTTCTGGCGGATGTTTACAACCGTATTGATGGAGCCCTCGCTAAAACAAGCGATCCACTGGCATCTCGTACTAAGGAAATTATCGAATTCGGGGAAAAGCTGACCGAACCTGAGTTAAGAGTAGTTAACATCTCTGAACTTTTGACCCTATTCCCAAAGGGTTACCAAATCGAGCCCAAGCCGTCTTCCTGGAGTACAAGCGCCGCGGATATTGAGTTCGAGAACCCATTCCCGCTTTGGAATGACCCAGGCAACCCTTTACATAAACTGTTGTGGCAGCATCTAAACCTGACGATAGAGATGGTAAATGAATCGCAGCTTGCGACCAAGCCAAAATCAAAAACGTCCGCAGAAGTTGGGCGAGTTATGCTGGATCCTGCATTGCATAGCTGCCAGTTCTGGTGGGCCAGCCAGCGTCCGATGTGGGACGTTAACATGGTCTATAGAGGCCTGCTCGAGCAACGTGAGGCGATGATGAACGCATACAAAGCTATCGTTACTGACGATTTTGACGAGCGAACCAAGCATGAATATCAACTCAAATTCCTGGCATCTCAAAAGATTCAGGACATGATAGTAGACTTGCTTGTTAACGATAACAGAGCCTGATCAGTACGTTCGCCAGTTCCACAGTTTCCTCTAAACGGCAGCTCTCTGGAATAATAAATTTATGAACCAGATAAATTTCAGCCTAGTTCTTCACAATCATCAGCCCGTTGGCAATTTCCCATGGGTTTTTGAAGATGCTTACGCGAAGTGTTATTTGCCGATGGTTCACGCGCTAGAAAAGCATCCTTTGATCAAGGCATCCCTTCACTACAGCGGCCCGCTCATAGATTGGCTAACCGACAATAGGCCCGACTTTATTCCTATGGTTGCCAGTCTTGTTAAGAGAGGACAGGTTGAGATTATCGGCAGCGGCTATTACGAGCCTATCCTTACGTCTATACCTGATGTAGATAAGATCGGCCAGATAAACAAGATGCGTGATTACATCAAAGATACCTTCGGTACGGATGCAAAGGGGATGTGGCTTACCGAACGTGTATGGGAGCCTCACCTGCCAAAGTGGCTTGCATTAGCTGGGGTCGAATGGACAGTCGCAGACGATTCTCATTTCAAGATGGTGGGTCTCTCAGACTCCGACCTATCCGGGTACTACACCACTGAAGAAGAGGGGTACACCGTAAAGCTGTTTTCAAGCAGTAAGCAGGTAAGGTATCTCATTCCTTTTAAGAGTGTTGAAGAGACGATCGAATATTTTAAGAGCCAGGCGAATGAAAGCGGCTCGGCATTGCTAGTGCTTGGTGACGACGGTGAAAAACTTGGCGTTTGGCCCGGCACTTACGAACACTGTTGGACGAACGGTTGGGTTGAGAGATTTTTCAAAGCTCTTGAAGAAAATCAGGGAAGCATAAAAGTTATAACGCTCGGAGAATATTTAGACAAGTATCCTTCGCTTGGTCGTGTTTACATTCCAACTGCTTCCTACGAAGAGATGATGGAGTGGGCGCTTCCTACGCAGAGCTCTTTTGATTTGAATAACATTAGACATGAGCTGGAGGGTAGGAATGACCAGCGAATGCTCTCTTTCATCAAGGGTGGCTTCTGGCGTTCGTTCATGACGAAATATCCGGAGGCTAACCAGATGCACAAAAAGATGCTCCGCGTCAGCCAGAAAGTCCACGATATGGCCGACGATAACAATAAAAAGTTAGCTCTGAACGACCTGTGGAAAGGCCAGTCCAATTGCCCCTACTGGCACGGTGTTTTCGGCGGTCTTTATCTTACCCACGTCCGTTCCGCAAATTACAGGAATCTCATAGCCGCAGAAAAGAAAGTAGATGCAGAAAAACATATTGGCGAGTGGATGCAAACAAGCCTTTTCGATATAGATCGTGATGGAAAAGAAGAGGTTATCCTGGAGAGCGATAAATTCAATCTCTACATCGATATTGCTAGCGGCGGTGGTTTAACAGAGTGGGATATCAAGGACAAGAATCATAATCTCCAGAGCGTAGTGGCCAGAAGACCTGAGGTATACCACTTACAGCTTAAGCAGTCCTCAGAAAATCAGGACCAGCATCAGATACAGGCTGGCGAAATCGCGACGATACACAACGCGCCTAAATTCAAGGGCGATTTGATCAGCGAAATAACTTATGACCGCTATCCACGCCTGAGCATGCTTGAGCATTTTATAAGCAACGACGTTAAGTTTGAGGAGTTCGCGTCCGGCGACTATCGCGACGACAGCGATTTTGCGTCGGGAATATTTAACCACCGCTTTTCAAGAGAGGCGGATATAACAAAGGTAGCTCTAGAACGCACAGGGACTGTAAAAATGGCGTCAACCAGCGGAATACTCGAACTTGGGAAGACTGTTATCGCCCGCCCCGGTAAGGAATCGTTTACGGTAATTTATGGCATCAAAAATGTCGGCGACACTAAGATAAGCACCAGGTTCGTATCTGAATGGAACCTTAATCTTCTCGGGGGCGGGCATAATCCGGTTGCATACTATGAGGCGGATGGCCAAAGACTCTCCCCTTCTTTCTTAGATGAGTCCGGGCATTTTCAAGGCGAAGAAGTTACGCTTGTTAATGAATATCTGGACATTCACGCAAAGTTGACGTCTTCGGACGAATGCGAAATATGGCGCTTTCCGGTTGAATCGGCATCCAATTCAGAGCGTGGAATCGAGAAGGTTTACCAAGGAAGCTGCATTGCTCTAGTTATGCCGCTTGAGATTGCCCCCGGCGAACAATTTGGCTTAACTCTTACCTGGACTTTTTAGCCGGCCTTCAGTAGCTGGAAAACCAACTTCTGAATATTTCGCACGCTTTCTTCAGCGAATTGTCTGGCAAAATCTTTATTCTCTTTGCCTATCGGCGGCATAATGGGATCGGTGAGCATCTTTATCCCGTATTTTTCCTGGTATGACTTTGGCACCTCATTGGGCACGGGCCTACCAGACATAATGCTGTATGCAAGCGTCCAGCTACGAGCGACAGCGCTTACATCGTAACCGCCTCCGCCAAGCGCAAGCCACTTATACGGCATCCTGCTGAAGGTATCTACGCATTTGGCAAAGCCCTGTGTTGTAAGCGCCATGTGCGTTATGGGATCCAGGTAATGAGTATCTACGCCAAGCTGTGTGACGATACAGTCAGGTTTGAAGAGCTCAACAGCAGGCAGGACTGCCTCATTGAATGCCCAGAGAAACACTTCGTCGTCCGTCCCCGGCGCCAGCGGAACGTTCATGGAATAGCCGCGCCCCTTGCCGATGCCAATCTCGTCTACGCTGCCCGTACCCGGGAACAGCCATTTTCCAGATTCGTGGGTGGAAATCGTAAGTACGCGGTCGATATCGTAGTATGCGGCTTGTACGGCGTCGCCATGATGGCAGTCGATGTCTATATAGGCTACACGTTTGTTTTGCGCAAGCATGGTGTTGATAGCGATTACAGGATCATTGAATATACAGAAACCGGAGGCACGATTTTTCATTGCGTGGTGCAGACCCCCGGATATATTGAACGACACATCAGCTTTATTCTGCAAAAGCAATTCGGCTCCAACTACCGACGCGCCAGTAGACAATAAAGAAGACTCGTACATCCCTCCGTAAATCGGATTGTCGCCGCCATCGCTGAAGTTGAATTGAGCGGATTGTTCCCTGTTGAGACCTGTGCTTAAGCTTTTCACAGCTTGAATGTAGTCGGGCGTATGGAAGGTTTTCAGCTCTTCTTCAGTCGCTAACCTTGGCTGAATGATGGAAGCGGTGTCCAGGATGCCGTAGGCTTGCAGGAGTTCGTAGGTATAGCGGAGGCGGTCGGGCTTCATAACATGGTCAGGTCTCAAAACGTGGCGGCTCATCTGGTCGTTATAGATGAACGCTGCCCTTTTCATATCTCGATAATCTGGCCTTCCCGTCCAAGTGATATATCCATCCCTGTCGTATCCGCAAATATAGAGATTTCCTGCTTTATCTTTACCTGTTGAGTTGGGTCCATATGAAGCACAACAATCTTTTCCGGCTTTGGATCTAACTCGAGCAGCTGGCCTGCCAGGATTGCCGGCGTCATATGTCCCCGGCGAATAGCCTCGTCCATACTTTCGTCGCTGAAAGTAACCTCTGTGAAGAGGACATCGATGCGCTCATCATGCAGGGACCTGGCGATTTCACCGCCGCAGTCCCCCGAGTAAAAGAAGCTTTTCTTATCTCCTTTTACAAGAAATCCGACGGCAGGCACACCATGTTTTACTTTTATAGGAGTTACCTCGTAATCGCCCACCTCAAACGGTTCATCATGTGAGACCTCTACAAGGTTGAATTTTGGCGCAACATCCGGGACTTTCGTGAAGTCTGGATAGAGCTTACCGTCGAGGTAATGCTCTTTGATCGGCTTAAGCACTTCTTCAATGGAATAGATCATGCTCATTCCCTCTTTACGCGTGTTTATGCCGAGAGTAAGGAGGTCGCGCACATGGTCAAAGTGCTTATGGGTTATCAGCAAATGTTTAATAAGCTTTTGCTGAGGAAGAGTAAGAGTTGAAGTTAATGCGCCTGCATCAAAAGCGATAACGTTGTCCAGGAGCATGCAGGTAAGCCGTGTTTGCAGGCTCTCTAAATTGTGTGCGCCCAGGATCTGTATATGCATATACAGTTATTATAACTGCCCCTAAGCGTTTCACCTGCCTCTAGACCTAAGGAAAAAGAAGGACGGCAGTGCTATGAGCAGAAATATGGAGCCGAGAAGGTAGCCTGAGCCGACATCGCTAGGCCAATGCATACCCAGCGTCATGCGCGATAGGCCGACGGTAAGCATTAAGAACATTGAGAGTGCTTGTAAGGTCCGCCTAAGCCACATCTTCTTGACATAAATTTCGGCTAAGACAAATATTATTCCGAAAAGAGCTACATAAGTTGTTACGTGGCCGCTTGGAAACGAAAAGCTGCTGTCCTTACTGCCGATGATATTGACTTGAGCGGCGGTAGGGCGCGGCCGGTGTATTAGCACTTTCAGAAGTGAATTTACGGCAAAAGCGATTCCTGAGCTTAGGACCAGCAGTGACGCCAACCATTTGCGGAACACCGCGCATATTGCAGCGGTTAAAATCATTACGATTACCCAGTTAAGCTCGTTGCCTACTATTGAGATGAGCTGCATCCCCTTATCCCATATCCAAACGTTAAAGGAATTTTGATACCAGCGCATAAAACGTATATCACCATCCATTACGTCTTTATCCGATTGGTAGCTAAGAAAGCCCAAAAGAGATATCAGGAAAGTGATTGATGAGGCTAGGAGTATGAGATTTTTGTTGGTTTTAATAAACTTAAGCTTTATTGATAATTCACCGCAAGTGTAATATTATGCGCGTCAATGATGATTTTCATTCTCGGGTTAGCCACTGGCTTCATAGGGTTTCTTGCTTGGGTAATACTAAGCGTTATCTTCGCGTTCGGTGATGATTCAACTGGTACGACTTGGATTCTTGCAATACCATTTCTTGTGATGGTGGGCGGCCCTATCTATTTCTTGTTTATTTTGCCCCTCTATAAGCGGTCGAAGCGCAATAAGCTGAAAACTTAGACCATCTTTTCGTAGCTAATTCCTTCGTAAATAGTGCTTACTTCTTCTAGTGACCTTTGAATCATAAGATTCAATCTCAAATACCTCTGATTGAACCTTGCTATAATTTTGGGGTTATTTAACGCTTTCTTCGCCCTAAATTCTACTAATCAAAAGAAGCAGAGGTTTTCGTGTATAAGGCAGCAATCTTAGGAGCTACCGGCGTCGTTGGACAAGAGTTCATACTTGCATTGCAGAACCACCCGTGGTTTTCAATCACGCGTCTGGCAGCGTCAGAGCGCTCAGCTGGCAAACTTTACCACGAGGCTCTTCAGGACAAGAACGGCTCTACACGATGGTACTGCGCAGGCGCCCCTAATAAGAATATCCAGAACATGCTTGTAGAGGACGCGTCCAAGATGGACATGTCCAATATCGACGTGGTGTTTACTGCGGTCGAATCAGAAGAGGCTAAGCACCTGGAGCCCAGGTTCGCTGCGCATAAGCCTGTAATCACTACTGCCTCAGCTTTTCGATATGAAGAAGACGTCCCGATAATGATTCCGGGCATCAACTCAGCCCATTCCGCACTCATTAAGAAGCAACGCGACCGAGGATGGAAAGGCTTTATCGTACCCGGCCCGAACTGCACCACCGTAGGCCTTGCGGCGTCGCTTAAGCCTATCCAGGACAGCTTTGGACTGAACCAGGTGATCATGACATCCATGCAGGCTGTTTCAGGCGCAGGCAGAGACGGCGGAGTGCTGGCGCTAGATATCACAGACAACGTTATTCCTTACATCCCCAGGGAAGAAGAGAAAGTCCAGCGGGAGACCAAGAAGATACTTGGTACTCTTACGGATGGACACATAACGCCGCTTGACCTCGCTATAAGCTGCATCTGCACGCGCGTGAACGTGAGAGACGCGCATCTGGAGATGGTTTTCGTCTCCACAAAGAAACCCTGCACCCCTGACGAAGTGAAGCGGGCCATGATTGAATACGGCAGGCGCATCTCAGACCAGGGCTGGCCCAGCGCGCCTAAAGAACTGATCGTTGTGCTTGACGACCCATTCAGACCCCAGCCGCGCGTTGATAGGGATACTTACGATGGCATGGCAGTGGTGGTTGGCCGCATTGAGCAAGCGACTGCTCTCGAAAACGGCATCAAGTATGTTGTACTTTCGCACAACCTGAAACTGGGTGCTGCAAAAGGCGCGGTATTGATAGGCGAGCAGCTTGTCAAAGAAGGCTACATAAAGGAAAGCTAGAAAAGCTTTAGCCTTTTTAGCAAAACCTCCAAATTCTCTTCAGGTTTTTTTCTGCTGTCCAATATCAACCAGCGTTTTGGTTCTGCTTTGGCCAGCGCTATATATCCTTTGCGTACTCTCTCGTGGAATGCGTTCGCTTCGCGCTCCATCCTGTCCAGGTTTGCAGATCTGCGCTTAGCGGCCTGTCCGACAGGAAGGTCCAGCAGACAAGTCAGATCCGGGACGATACCCTGGGTGGCGGCATTATTCATGTGCCTGATGAGTGCTTTATCGAGTCCCCGTCCGTAACCCTGATACGCCGACGTGGAGTCAGTGTACCTATCACAGATGATGTGCTCTCCCTTATCAAGGGACGGCTTAATAACATCCTGCACAAGCTGAGCGCGTGCGGCTACAAATAGCGCCAGCTCAGCTACAGGCGTAATCGATTTATGGGATGCCAACAATGTACGTAGGCTTTCACCAAGCGGCGTGTCCCCGGGCTCACGAAGCTTTTTGAACTTAAGCTTTTGTTTCTTCATTTCAGCGGCGAGCATTTCTATTAACGTGCTTTTGCCGCTGCCGTCTATGCCTTCAAACGTGATAAACAAATTTAGTTACTTCCTCGTGCCAGTCTATAAACATAGTTTAAGATACCGCCTTAAAACGACGTTATGAGAGCAAAAAATAGGCAGGCGTAACGCGCCTGCCTATTCAAATCAAATGCTTTTTGGGCTTATTTTGCGATTTGCCAGTATGCGAACGCAGCGCCTGTCTTGGACTGGCGTGACGGGATGTAATCCACCACGCGTGCCTTGCCGCCGCAAGCGGCAGCTACGGTTATCCATGACCTGATTTCGCCGGTCGGTCCGCGGAGGTTTTCAGAGTCGAAAGTAAAGAGACGTTTGAGCTTATCGGCCTTGCCTGATTGCAGGCTGTCCAGCAGCCAGCGATCGAATGGCTCGTCTACCCATCTGCCAGCTATATCGTATGAGAGTCCGCCTGAAGCAAGTATCGCGATACGCTCCGGGCGTTCTGCGAGGATTTCCCTTAGCTTGACGCCAAGGTCCCAGCAGCGGGCAGCCGGAGGCAGAGGGGCCGAGAAGGCGTTGATAAATAATGGGATGATAGGGATGTTCATGTTTGGTACGAGCGCCTTATACGGCGCTGAGACCATATGCGACACTACGCTGCCGCCTACAGGCTTGAATTCAGAGCCCCAGGACAATTCAAATTCGCTCTGTACAAGGCCGTCCAGTATGGCTGTGGCTAGGGTGCTGTCGCAGCGGATCTTGTAGGTCCCCTTTACTGTCTCCGGAGCCGCAGATATGCCGTCTGCCGCTATGACTTCAGGGCCAGTGAAAATACTGAAAGTTGGTGTATTTATGCGTGTGAACATTTCGCCGCGGTCTGAGCCTACTATTATCAACGCCTCGGGCCTGTAATCTTCTATCTGGCGACGCAAGCCGTCAAAAGCCGCCCTGTACCGGGCCAGTGTAGTGTCGATTTTTTCCATGCTTTCGTCTTTGCCCATGAACGGCTGAAGGTCTACTACTTCAGGAGGTACGTTCTTGTAAGCGTTTTCCCAGTGTTCTTTAGAAAGGAAGATAGCCGGATTATTGGATGCCGCAAGTCCTAGTCCAAGCATTAGTGACTCCTACGAAATTGATGAGATTTTTAACTGCGAGAATTATATATGAATCGTTGGAATTAATAAAACGATTCACTTTTACTGTTTTTTGCTTGACTTTTGTATATTCGTGGATTAACGTTCGGCAATTGCTTTGATGACAAATCAGACCGACAAAAACATAAAGAAAAAGCCGAAGCTTTTTTACGGTTGGATAATCGTAGGAGTGCTGGCTATAGTCAACGGCGTAACTATGGCGATGGGAACAGTCAATTTTGGTCTGTTCCCCAAGCCGATGGGTGATGAGATAAGCGCAGGACGGTCTATGTTTGGCTGGGCGCAGACCGCCAGGCAAATAACCGGTGCGGTTACCAGCCCGCTCATAGGCAAGCTGCTTGACCGCTACGGTTCCCGGATTCTACTGCCTGTCGCGGCTGTTGTTACCAGCGCCTCCATGGTTGCGATGGGCTTCGTTAACAGCGGATGGCAAATGATCCTTATCTTCGGAGTAATGGGAACAGTCGGTATCGGCGGACCGGCCACGCTTCTGACCGCGGTCCCCGTAGCGAAGTGGTTCGTGAGGCTTCGCGGAAGGGCGCTTGGACTCACCTCTCTTGGTTCACCTCTAGGCGCCATGGCACTTGTGCCATTGACCCAGGTCTTAATAACAGGGTTCGGCTGGCGGGAGACGTGGATGGTCTTGGGTGTTATGGCTCTCGTCCTGGTTTGCCCGCTTTCGTTTTTACTTTTAAAGCGGCAGCCGGAAGACATCGGGTTGCGCCCTGACGGAGTAACAGACGCAGTCTTAGCCGGCGGGAATTCTTCCTCAGGGATGCCGGCACCAGAGGAGTCCTGGACGCTTGAAGAGGCAAGAAAGACGGGTACTTTCTGGCGGCTCATCGTAGTATTCAGCATAGCTACGCTTGGCACCAGCACGCTTGGACTGCACAGGCTGGCTAATTTCATCGATCACGGGCTGGACGCGCAGCTTGTAGCAAACGCGATATCCGTGGAAGCTGGAACAGGCGCGCTAAGCGTGCTTACGATGGGTTTCCTGTTTGAACGCGTACAGGCGAAGTATCTTGGAGCAGTCAGCTTTATTTTTCTAGCAGGTTCGGCATATTTTTCAATCATTGGAGATAGCGTCTTTGCGCTTTTCGGCTCAATGGTGACGTTTGGAGTAGGCATTGGTGGCAACATGCTGCTGCAGAACTACCTGTGGCCCAATTATTATGGCAGGAAGCACCTGGGAGCGATAAGAGGCACCGTTATGCCCGCAACACTCCTGTTTGCGAGCATAGGGCCGCCTTTAGCTGGATATGTATACGACTCCACGGGGACTTATAACGTTGTCTGGTGGGTGGGTATAGGTTTAATCATTTCAGGCGCGATTATCCTGGCAACCACTCATAAGCCACATTCAAGGGCTGCGGCACCAATAATTTAGAGGTTAGCGATGACCATATATAAAACTGTGCATGACGTAAAATCGTTAGAGATTGAAGAAGCCACCGATAAAAGGCTAAGGATTGTTCTCACACTGCAAAAGCTGGGTGTGATAACAAAATTGGATTTTTTCATAAGTGAAATAGAAGCTAAGGAAATCGCATCTGTTTTACATAAAACTGTGGAGTCGAACAATGGGTAGACAAGATTGACAAGCATGAATCAAACATTAATATAGCGTTCATTAGTTAGATTGAAGGAGGATATATTGAGATTGTCTAGACTTTTGTTGTCTTTTATAGTTCTTTCGTTGGGGGCACTCATAACTGCTTGCGGAAGCGGCAAGGATGAGAGCACGGCTGTTCCCACGAAGCCTGCTGCCACAGCATCATCATCCGCTCCTCACCCAACCAATACGCCAGGGAGAGGCTCAGCCGGTGCTGATGCTACCCCTGCTGCCCCCTCAGGTACGGGCACTATTCTTGACCGCACTCAGTTCCCCAAGGTTGAGGTTGAGAACGTACGTTACGGCGGATCGATGACTTGGTTAAGGAGTGCAAATCCTGCATTTCTTGATCCGAAATACTTTGAGCAGATGGATGCCGAGACTATGTTCTACGAAAAACTCGTAGGATTCGCCGCGGATGCAAATACAGTTTTCGTACATGCTGCGCCGGTACTGGCTGAGAGCTGGAAATCATCAGCTGACTTAAAGACATTTACATTTACGTTGAAGAAGGGTATCAAGTGGCACAACATAGCTCCCGTTAACGGCAGAGAGCTCGTAGCAGATGACATAGTATTCAGCTTCAAGCGCTACACCGAAGCGGACTCAAACAAATACGCCAAGTGGAGAGCTGTAGATACAATTACAGCTCCGGACAAGTACACGGTTGTAATCACACTTAAGGACCCCGATGCATGGGCAATCAGCAACCTATTCGGCACCTCTGAATACATAGTCGCTCCTGAAGCTGTTGCAGAGGGCGGCGGACGAATCGGGAGTAAGGGTATCGGCACCGGACCTTATATCCTGAAAAGCTACGCTCCCAGGAGAGGGTACGAGTTCATAAGGAACCCTGATTACTGGGCGAAGGACTCCAAGGGCAACGTCCTTCCTTACATAGACTCTATCAACTCTCCATTCATCGCTGACGTTGCTACTGTAGTCGCTGGCTACCGCACAAAGCAGATCGACGTAGGCGGCTCCTACGGCGCAAACAACCAGCTGATAGAGCTGGGCAAGTCACTTCCCGACCTCAGGGTCTTCAACATAGGAATCACTCAGGAATCAGGCCTGGCCTTCAACCTCAAGAATGCTCCATGGAATGACGTAAGAGTACGCAGAGCATGGAACATGCTAATGGACAAGGAGAAATACATACAGGCGGCGTCAGCCACTCAGTACTGGGAGTACACAACGCCTATACCGTGGGCACTCGTTTCCGATGAGCCTTTCACCTTCGATAAGCTTGGTCCGTACTATAAGTACAACCCTGCTGAAGGCAAGAAGCTTCTTGAGGAAGCTGGATTCACGGGTGGGAAAATGACCCTTTCCACTAAGCTGGAATTCTCTACCAGCCCAATCCACGTCCTACGCTCAACGATATACCAGCAGCTCTACAAGGAGAACGGTATAAACTTTGACATCACGCAAATGGATACGGCGACATACTTCCAGAAATGGTTTGAACGGTCGCATAAGGACATAAGTCTTAACTTCTCTAACCACGGCGACTGGTCATTGAACTGGTATGCCCAGAACAAGTACGAAAAGACAGCAAACCAGAACACTTCATGGGTTGACGAACCGGAAGTTACCAAGTGGATCAATGAGGTCAAGGTAACAACGGACGCGGCCAAAATCAGACAGTATGCAAAGAACTTCTGGGACTACGACACGCTGCAGAGCGTTTATATATACACGCCTGTAGAACTGACGTATACCCTCGCTGCCCCAAGAGTTCGCAACTTTACAACCAGGCGCGGCGCGAGCTTCACATCGCAGCTCATACTGCCATGGCTTGCGGACGCTCCGAGGACAACAGCTAACTAAGCTAAGAAACTCAATAAATCAGCGTAAGGGCAGGTTGTAAAACCTGCCCTTACTTTTTGTAAACAAACTTTATTGAAATGTGCTAGCCTAGCTCCGTAAAACTTTTGTTTTAGGAGAGAATATGCCGCAGGCTATCGAGACATCTACCGTAACTTTTAACAATGGGCAGACCACCGGTTATCTTGCGAGGCCGGCAGGCTCCGGCAAACACCCATCCATTCTTGTGCTCCAGGAGTGGTGGGGACTTAACGATGACATAAAAGACATAGCGGAGCGCTACGCTAGGCAGGGGTTTGCGGCGCTGGCGCCAGATGTTTACCACGGCAAAGTCTATACAACCCCAGACGAGGCGCGTCAGGCCTCAGGCGGGCTGGACCAGGTTAAGGCGGCCCAGGATATAGATGCCGCAGCGGCATGGCTTACACAGCAGTCATTCGGGTCAGGCCAGCAGTTCGGATGCGTTGGCTTCTGTATGGGCGGCGGCCTATCGCTGCGCACAGCATCCCGCAATCCAAATTTATCCGCATGCATCTCCTATTACGGTGGCATTCGCGATGCGATTGACGAAACAGTCGCGAAGATAAAGGCTCCTGTGTTGGCATTTCACGGTGCTGACGAGGCCGAGCGCGCAGGACAATTGAAGGCTGCGTTCGAAAAGCAGAATAAGCCATTTGAACTGCACATATACGAAGGCGCCAAGCACGGGTTTTTCAACCGCCAGAACATGTCAGTTCACCACATGGCCGCTTCATACGATACGTGGCCCAGAGCGTTGGAGTTCTTTAAGCGCAACGTTAAATAACCAGAATAATCCGCAGTTTAAAAGAAGGGCATCCTGACATGCCCCTCTTTTTTGTGTTTTCTTACGTAGACCCTACTCGAGTGGGTTCACAATCCAAAAAGGCACTGATTGCTAAATTATGTTGACTTGTTGGGTATTGTCTTATATGGTTAGCCTAACCAAAAGTATTTATTTATTGTTTAGTCTTGAAAGGGTGAAGCAATGGTTATTAAATCGAGGGAGCTAGTTGATAATAAGAATGGACTCCTGAACCGCAGTATCTTTGTCGACAAGGCCATTTATCAGCAGGAGCTCGAGCAGATATTCGGACGCTGCTGGCTCTTCATAGGTCACGAGTCGCAGGTGCAAAAGCCTAACGATTTTATTGCTTCATATATGGGTGAGGATCCGATACTTCTCACCAGGGATTCTAAGGGTAAGCTTCACGCATTCTTAAACATGTGCCGGCACAGGGGCAACCGCATCTGCCGCGCTGACGCAGGCAATGCGCCTTCATTCATGTGCACATATCACGGCTGGACGTTCGCAACAGACGGCAAGCTCGTTGGCGTCCCTGGCTACAAAGAAGCCTATTTCGAAGAGCTGGACCGCTCGCAGTGGGGACTTGTAGAGGCCGGGCACATCGACAGCTACAAAGGGCTTGTGTTCGCTTCATGGGACAAACAGGCGCCTTCATTAATCGACTACCTGGGCAACATGGCGTGGTATCTGGATCTGCACGTCGACAGGCGCGCTGGCGGTTCCGAATTGCTGGGTGGGATCCAGAAGTGGACGCTTAATGCAAACTGGAAGTTCCCAGCAGATAACTTCGGCGGCGACGGCTATCACCACGCTATAACTCACGGTTCCACCTACTCACAGCCAACAATCGTTGGACAGAGACGTCCCAATCCATATGCGCCCAGCGCAGGAGTGGCGATATACCCGGGAAACGGCCACGGCGTGGTTGGCTACGGCGGCGGCACAGACGGCAAGAAAACGCTTGCAAACAT
>SHYL01000009.1 GCA_009692825.1 Dehalococcoidia bacterium
GGTAACGAGGATATCTCCAGGGAGAACTCTGTCCAGCTCAGCCAGATCCAAAACTATCTTCACGGGACCAGATGCCATGCCGGGCCCAGCGCCCGTTCCGGTTAGCAGGACACGGCTGGCAAGTTTGGAAATCTCGTCTGATTCCATCCCCACCTGGGTAGAAATTGCCGTAAGAGGCCGAGCCTGGACAAGATAGAAATTGCCGCCTTCTCTGGCCCATTCAACGTCTTGGGGGGCGTGGTAGTGGCCCTCGAGGCGGACTCCAATCTCTGACAACTCCATGATTTCATCATCAGTGAGCTTCTGCTCTACCTGTTTTGCAGGCGGGATTTCCATCTGCATATTTCCCTTGCTGTGCCCATTGCTGCTGGTATTGCGAGTGAGCAACCAGTCCTGCTTATTAACGCGGCGCTCCAGAATGATGCGCTTCTCTTTATCCACAACGTATAGATCAGGTGTGATGGAGCCTGAAACTACAGCTTCACCCAGGCCGTATGCGGCTTCAATGATTATCCGGTTGGTATTTCCATTATTCGGGTCGATGGTGAACATTACGCCTGATTTTTCAGACTGAACCATGCGCTGCACAGGCACAGCGATGCCGACCTTCATATGATCGAATTTCTGGTTTTCCCTGTAAAAAATAGCCCTGGCTTCGAACAGGCTCGCCCAGCAGCCCTGCACTGCTTTAACCACATTCTCCGTACCGTTAACGTTCAGGAAAGTGCTCTGCTGGCCAGCAAACGATGCTTCCGGCAGGTCTTCAGCAGTGGCGGAGGAACGTACAGCAACGTAGCCCTCTCCGAGTTCCGCATAGCAGCGTCTTATCGCATCCGCTGTCTCATCAGGCATTTTTGCCTCTACGATTATTTCTTTAATCTTTGCGGCTGATTTATTAAGCGATCCAGAATCGTGAACATTAGTAGTTGAAAGAAGTTTTTTAATCTTGTTGGATAATTTCGTCTTGGCCAAGAATTCAAAATAGGCCTGAGAGGTCACTATGAAACCTGGAGGAACAGGTATTCCCGCACGCGTCATTTCGCCAAGGTTCGCACCTTTTCCACCAGCAACCGGAATATCTTCCTTGCCTACGTCGTTAAACCAGACGACGGTTTTCTTGTTCAAAGAAATTGCTGACGAAGCCATTTATCCTCCAAGTACTGTGATGCTGTAACTCCCATAAGGGAGGCGGTTCCTCTCGAAATCGGTCCCGTTGGCAATCAGACGGGGCGTAAGAAACGAAGACACCCAGATTTTGTATCTGGATGTCATCGGCACGGAAGCAATTATAGGGGTGGCTGAAGTCCTTTCAAATCTAAGCCGACAGAGTGTAAGAGCCTACCTTATTACCAGCGCGATCTACGATTAAAAATATGAATTCAAGTTCGTAAAATAGCATAGTGAAGTTTGTGAACAATATGTTAAGAAACAGTTACCACGGACCCTTCGCTGGATTTCACTACCTCTATCCTGACTGGAAACATCTCTTTTAGCTCTTCTAAGTGCGTTATGACAAGTATTAATTTGAACTCTGACGAGATGCTGTTGATAGTATCTGCAATCTTCTCCCGTCCCGCAGCGTCCTGCGTTCCAAAACCCTCATCCAGGAATAGGGTTGGGAGCCGGGCTCCAGCTCTCTGGGCGAGGAGGCGTGACAGTGCAATACGTATCGCCAAGTCTATCCTGAAGGCCTCGCCCCCGGAATACATCTCGTAGTCCCTGGTGCCAAGCTCATCGGAAATCTGTATGCCCAGCGTTTCCTTCAAACCACCTGTCTTGGTGTCTCTCTGGGTTTCTAGCTTAAGGCTCATGCGGTTGTCTGTCATACGCCCCAGCAAGCTATTCGCTTCGCTCTCCAACAACGGGACGATGGATTCAATAATCAACGCTTGAGCGCCCTGCTTGCCTGCTGATTCGGCAATCTCTAAGTACACAGAAACCTCTTCAGAAAGCTGCTGCTTTTCCCTCTCCCTTACGATCGCCTGAGCCTGGAGGTCTTTCAATCGAGTGAGTTCGCCGTCAACTCCGGCCAGCTCTTTCGACTTACTATCGAGAACATCTTTCAATACCCTAAAGTTTTCACGGACGATATTTATTTTTGTCTTTAAATCGCTGAATTTTATTAATTCAGATGAGAGATTGTCTCTAAGCATCTCTTCATCTGACAGCGTTTTGTGCCACCTGTCCAGGTTTTGCATAGAAGCTTGAAGTGACGCTCTTTCCAGAGGCAAGGCGGCTTCAACTTTTGCAAGCTTCTGGTACCTTGTTTCGTAGTCTCTGAGGTGCGCTAACTCCTGCCTTAAAAATTCGTGCCGGTGCTGATCATATGCAAGTAACACGATCTCTTTTTTAACAGCTTCGAGTTCGTCGCGAGGAGGCTTAGCGAAATCAGCGCTCGACAACACCGCTCGCGAATTGTCTACTTCTTTCTGAAATTTTTCTATCTCCTGGCGGGCGGTCAGAATCTCTTCTATTTCTCTTTCGAGTAAAGCGGCTTTACGCTGAACAGCTGATTGGTTCTTACGCAACACGGCATCTTCATCGGCAACTGATTTTTTAAGGTTGTCTATCTCAAGCTGGACGCCAGCCATGGAACCACTGTTGGCGATGTAAGTAACCTTGCGTTTTTCGCCTTCCTGCTGATACGACTGCAGAATTCCAGCACACCTGTCTTCGGCAAGCGGGGTGCCACACAGAGGGCACGAACCTTCCCCTTTAGACAACTGCTCCATCTTTTGCTTGAGCTCTTCCATCTCTTTTCTGAGCTGAACATTTGCCGCACGAGTATCCGCAACTTGTTGTGTTAGAGATTCGACCTTAGATTTTTGCTCTCCTAAAGATTTCTCTTGCAAAGCAAACGCAGAGATTTCATTCTGTATATTGGCTATGCCTGCCAGCACGGTATCGAATTGTGAAACTTTCACAGCCGCTTTCTGCAGCCTATCGTCCAGAACTTTGATTGTGGAATCGATCCTGGAACGTTCGCTCTCGATATTCCTCTCAAGGATCACTTTGCGCTCGTTCAGGCCGTGGTAGCGCACCATCTGTACATCTAGCTTGTCTTTTCTAAGGTTGGTATCTTTGAACTTCTGGTAACCGGATATCACGTCTGAAGACTGGGAGAGCAGGTCCTCATATTCATTGATCGATTTAGTTCTCGCGGCGATTTCAGCCTCTGCGCGGGAAAACTCTTTTTGAATTTGAGATATCGCTTTAACCCTTTCGGCAAGCTGGAATGATTTCACTTCAAAAATACTGTTCGAGTTATTCAGGTCTTCCAATTCCGTTTGTTTGGCGATAAGAATTTCTGTTTTTTGATCGATCTCTTTTTTAAGGTCCGCCGATATTATTTCAAATGACGGTTTTTTTGTAAGCTGCGCCCCTACTTCTATAGACGCACCTTCAAGCCTATAAAGAACCTCTCTGAGTGTTTTTATATGCTCTTTTGCCTTTGTTTCCATTTCTTCATAAAGGCTCAGCCCAAGGATATTGGAAAGCACTTCTTTGCGCTTAGCTGGAGCCTTGGAGGTAAATTCATCGGCCTGACCCTGGCGCAAGTAAGCGCTGTTAATAAAAGTGTCATAGTCCAGCCGAATGATCCCTTTGATTTTGTGCTCGGTGTCACTCATCGTGTTACCGGTCAGTGGGTGCCAGTCAGAACTACTTTCCGGAAGAATCGCGAGGTCAAGAGAACTGGAGCTTTGCTTTCTCTTCCCTCCACCTTTTGAGTACTTACGGATAACACGATAGCGAGAATCCTGAACGGAAAACTCTAAGGCAACCTGCATATCGGTCTGTCCAAGATAAACGAGGTCATCATCTAATTTCGCGCGTGATTTACCCCAGATGGCCCATGTAATAGCATCAAGCAGAGCTGATTTGCCGTGGCCGTTTTCGCCGCACAGGCAAGCGATTTCAATGCCCTCAAAGTTGACAGGCGGAACATTATCCTTGTAGCACATGAAGTTGTAGAGGAACAGCTTAAGCGGAATCAAAGGTACACTCTCCGATTTTGCTCATTATATATTCAGGACTGTGCACTGAGAGTTTTAAGGATTCTTAGATTTCTCGACCAGTTCAAGTAAATTCACTATACTATTAGCACCAATGTTCTGCAAGTTATCTTACGAATCCCACTAATTGTTGAAAAAATTCACCAGGTTTTCGAATAGTAACGATAGGGTTTTTGAACTAAGCAATATTAGAAATGGAATACCGGACTCAGGTTCTCGAAAGCTTATCTCTGCGGGTTAGCAAAGCATTTCGACAAGGTGATATTAAAATTGCCTTTTAGACATACAAACTGAATAAACCACAGGCTATTATTTTTCGGTACACGGAGGGAAATTGTGAAAGTAATCTTCTTAAAAGACGTCTCCGGCTCCGGCAGAGCTGGAGAAATTAAAGATGTCTCTGACGGATATGCAAAAAACTACCTTTTGCCGCACAAGTTAGCCGCTGCTGCAACTGAAGGAATGCTTAATAAAGTAGAAGCCCTTAAAAAGTCTCAGGAACGACAGGAAGCAAAAACCGAGGGCGAGCTTAGAGATTTGGCCAAGAGGATCTCTGAAGCAGATGTGGTCCTCCCCGCAAAGGTTGGGGAAGGAAAGAAACTTTACGGCTCTATCACCAATGCAGACATTGCCGAAAAGCTGAGCGATATTACGAGGTCTGAAATAGACAAGCGAAAAGTTGAAATGGACGAGCCCATAAAGCAAGTCGGGATGCATGAAGTATCGGTTCGTCTATCTCCTTCGATACACGTTAAAGTAAAAGTTAAAGTCGAATCGAATAAGTAAATCTAACGAGATAAAAAGATGATGTACGCGGAAAATCTCCCACAAAGGTCCCCTCCCCAGGACGTAGAAGCTGAAGAAGCAGTACTGGGCTCAATCCTCATAGATAGCTCGTACCTAAATAGAATCTTGCCTTGGTTGAACGTGGATGACTTCTCACGTGAAAAGAACCGGTGGGTCTACGAAGCATGCAGTGACCTGTACAGCAGGAGCGTAGCTATCGATCAGCGAACGGTGGCGCACGAACTGGCGAGGAAAGAGCGCCTAAGTCTTGCCGGCGGCGATGCGTACCTGAGCCAACTGGTCACTATAGTACCGACTCCAATACATATCGAACACTACGGTCGCATCGTAAGAGATTCCGCCGTTATGAGACGCCTGATAAAGGCCGCAGAGGACATCTCCAACATAGGCTATTCCAACCAACCAGTCGTGGATGATGCGATCACGAAAGCAGAGGATGTACTTTTCAGGCTGAGGACGGGTCAGGAAAAACAAGGCTTTGTGGCTCTCAAGGATGTATTAACTAACTATTACGTGGAAGCTAAGCCGGGCTCAAGCAAACGTGAGCAAGAACTGCCTCACGTGCCTTCAGGATTCATCGACCTGGACAAACTGATGGGCGGCGGACTACAAAGGTCTGACCTTCTAATCCTTGCCGCGAGACCCGCGATGGGCAAAAGCTCGCTGGCGCTGAGCATCGCTAAAAATGCCGCTTCAAAAGGTGCAAGGGTGGCTCTTTTCAGTCTTGAAATGGGCCGTGAGCAGATCGCATACCGGTTGATCTCAATGCAAACGGCAATCGATATGCAGCGCATCAGGCTGAACAATACCAAGTCAAGCGAAGAGGACAGGATCGACCAGGCTATCGACGAGCTATCCCAGCTTGCCATCTGGATAGACGACTCCGCGACGCTTGCGCCAATGGAGATGCGAAGCAAATGTCACAGGCTCAGCCTTGAAGTACGCGGGCTCGACCTGATAATCGTCGACTATATACAGCTGATGGGTTCTGTGGGCAACAAATTCAACAACCGCGTTCAGGAAATGAGCGAAATATCCCGCGCAATCAAAGCGATGGCGAAAGAATTCAAAGTGCCTATAATCGCCCTTTCACAGTTAAACAGAGCTGTGGAAATGAGGCAGGACCATAAGCCACAGCTGGCAGACTTACGTGAAAGCGGAAGCATCGAACAGGACGCTGACATTGTGATGTTTATTTTCAGAGAGGCTTACTATACGAAGCAGGAGACGTGGCTAAGGCTTCACCCCAGCGAACCTTACCCTGAACACATAGCTCAAATCATCGTCGCCAAGCATAGACACGGGCCGCCCGGTGAAGTGTCCCTGCGGTTCGACAACCGGATAGCCACGTTCCAGGACCTGCAAAAGGTAAACGGCTGAACAAATCCCATTGACTCTAGACTTATACTTTAGATTAAAGTCTAAAACTTAATTCTAGAATAGGCGAAATGGCAAAAGGAAAGGCAATACCTGCCGCAGGACGTTCGAGTTCACGCGTAGGCAAGCTCGGCATCGATTGGAATATGGCTGTGTTCAAAGCACTGGCCACGTTCACTGCTTTCTTTTACCTGATTTATAAAGGTATAAACACCTTTTATAATGCCGCACATGCTACCGACGAACAATACCTGCTCGTAATGCCGGGGTTGCTGGGACTTGTAGTGGCAGGCACAATCGCAAGACAGATAAAAGAGCCCGATAAGAATATCCATCTGATGCAGGTAGGCAGCCTCGCAATGATTGCGTTTGCCATCACGGATGCTTTTCTGCCCGGCGGCGAAGGCTACGGTATAGCTATACTTCAGGGATTTCTCGCCTTCGATCTGATAATGCTTCATCCAACGCGAGAAAAACTTACCAAGTTCTGGTAAACAACCCTTCTACTATTTTTCAGCGTTCGCAATCGACGGCACCAGCTAAAAATTCCTACGCACCGGCAAAGCAACTGTTCGACTGAAACTCCGCTTTCAAAGGTATTGCTGACGTCATCTGAATGATGATACGTCCGCCTGGGTCGACTGCCGGCAGCAGGTCATAGCAGTAAACAGAGTTAACATCATCCCGACGATAAACAATCGCGGCGAAATCTCGGTCTATAAACCCCTCTGTCTCAGGCGTAAAGGGAAGATAGCTGATGCCTATTGGGCCGCCGCCTGTCGCGAGCATAGCAAATGAAGGCTCATTATTGTCATGAACAAGTGCAAGCTGTTTAGAAATATCTGACTGGTCTTTATAGCCATCCCCTGCCCAGATTCGCTGTGCGGTCCCATCCATATCCTGCATTATGCTGCCGCATACAGGCACAGCCATCCGTGGAATAAAACCTCCACCGCTTAGCAATCCTATTTTCTGAGTCAGGGTATTGCGTAAAGTGACGTCGAAAGCATCGAGCGGGCAAACAGTGCGAAGCTAGTCCCAGCTTGGACGCTCACTCTCAGAGAAACCCCTGGGATTTATGCACTTTAGCGGTGGCACCCAGGTGTCATAGGCACCGAATTCAAAGGTTGTAGACAACGGCGCGCCCACTTCGCCGAGTATCTCGCCTTCCTGAACGTCCACACTTACCTTACGAGAGCAATATTTCTGATATTCCCCGTTCTCAGTGGTGAATTCTGTGCAATTATCGAATGGAGCCGCTGCAAGGGCGACCAGCTCAGGGTTTACCAGGGTTCTCACATGGTAGAAGTAACCTTCAAGCTCTGCGCAGGGGCTGAAGCGAATAGTGTAATCGCTATATTAAGGACCGCCTGCATATTTGTGAGTGAAGAAAGAAAGTTCCCATACACGGACTGCGCCTGGTGCGCGCACGGGTAAGTTTGTGGCGTTCGCGGGCAGGTTAATGTACACGTGATCGCTCGGCCATGTGTTGCCCGGCACAAAGATATGACCGAGCGGTTCAATAAACGCAATGTCATCGCTTGAAGAACCTAATGGAGACGCGCGATACCAAACCTGAGTTGATCGACAAGACCTGAAGTTCTTTCCCGGTCCATAAGCGGTATCTTCGCTACCTTTTTAATACGGCTGAGAAATAAAAATATCAAGGCTGCAGCAAAAATAAGACCGAGAACTAACGGCAGAATTAGCTTAATGGAGCCCATCTGCATGCCTCGTGTCTCTATCGAAACAAATACGGTAAGACACAGTCTGCCACGGCGGTTGATGTAATTTTTGCCCTCTTGTGACCATGAGATTTGATTTATACCTGCTTCCGAGGATGCGACGGAATATAGTCAGCCATAAAAAGCTAAGGATGCCAATAATTACAGTTTGCTCTTCGCCAAGCAGAAACGCCCACAACGGCATGAATAGAAAGTTTATCAACATCGTCAGCCCAGCGCTCTTGAATAAATAGAGGCTGACACCAAGAGTCACCAAGAATATAATCAGCGGAAGGGGCGCAATGATAAAGATGGCGCCAAAGCTAGTGGCCATACCTCGGCCGCCGGAGAACCCATAAAATACTGGCCAGCTGTGGCCAATCACAGCTGCTAAGCCGACAAAAATGTACTGGTAAGTTTCTAAGCCAAGAAGTCTGCCCGCAAGTACAGGCAGAAGTCCTTTGGCTACATCAAAGCATCCAACAATTGTCGCGGGCCCTTTACCGAGAGTCCTGAAAGTATTCGATACGCCAGGGTTGCCGGAGCCAACAGTTCTCAGGTCCACACCTTTTAGCTTTTCCCCTATGATGAAAGCCGGATTAATCGAACCAACTAGGTAGGCAAATAGCGCTAGTGCTATGAAATAGAGCACCGTTTAGCTGGCAGGGGTCTGTGGCTGGGGCGTGTCTACAACCGCGAAAGTGATCTCACCACTGGCAACGTCCGCGCCATCTACGGTTGCACTTACGGCGGCTTTGCCTATAGCGCCGTGCATGCGCTGCAGGGTGACCTCAAGCCGCAAAGTATCGCCGGGGACTACAGGCTTGTGAAATCTGCACTTATCGACTGCGGCAAAGTAAACGAGTTTACCCTTGAATTCAGGCTTGCTCAAAAGGGCTACAGCGCCGACCTGGGCGAGCGCCTCGAGGATCAACACCGCTGGCATTATCGGATGGCCGGGGAAGTGTCCCTGAAAGAACGGCTCATTTATGGTGACGTTCTTGATGCCGACCGCTTTGTAGCCTTCCTGAAGCTCGATGATTTTATCGACTAGCAAGAATGGATATCGGTGAGGTATAGTGCGAATAATATCTTCTGAAGAGAATTGCATGGTTACGCGATCCGCACATTCTCTGGTTTTGCGAGAGCCATCAATCGCTCAACAGTACTCATAGGAGGACCCCAATCACCGGGGCGGTACTCGCCTTCGTGACCGAAGCCGTGATAATCACTGCCGCCACATGGAATCAGGTCATACTTATCGGCATAACGCCTGTATTGATTTTCTTTTTCATTATCGAAGCCTGCGTAGAATACGTCGATTCCGGCAAGCCCTTCTGCCTTTAATTCAGGCAGCATAGCATCCAGATGTCCTGGTTTTATATAGTTCGGATGGGCAATCACAGGAAGACCACCCACAGACCTTGCAAAACGGATCGCCTGCACCGGCAAGAATTTTTCTGTTTCCACATACGCAGGGCCGTCGCGGTTCAGATATTTATCGAAGGCTTCCTGGTTCGTAGCCACATATCTGCGTTCGATAAGCGCCTGGGCGATATGCGGCCTGCCTACTGAATCGCCTTTCGCGATATCCCGAACACGTTCCCAATCAAGCGGCATGCCCAACTCTTCAAGCTTGGCTAGCATCTTCTGAGCGCGCCCAATGCGTCCATCCCTTATTTTGGCTAGCTCTTTTTGGAATGCGGCATTTTTGTAATCGATAAAATACGCCAGCACATGCACTTCAGAGCTTTCGTAGTCAGCGCTGATCTCGATGCCGGGTATGACTTTTAGTCGTGGATACTTTTCCGCAGCCGCAAATACGCGGTCAAGCCCTGAAGTCGTATCGTGGTCAGTTACGGATACGTACTCAAGCTGAGTAGCGCCCAGCAAATCAACAAGCTGCTCGGGCGTAAGCTTACCGTCTGAAGTTGTGGTGTGAAGGTGTAAATCTACGCGATGTCCAGGCATATTGCCTTTCTAATAGGCGAATACAGGTTTCTTTTCAGTGATTATCATCGTTTCTTTATCGATGCTTTCGCGCAGACCCTTGGGCAGACTAAACATACCCGTGTGCGTAACGCCATCGTAAAAGCGCAGCGGTCCCTTAACCCTCTGGCGAATCATTCCATCCACATGCGCAGACGACCATTTACGTGGGTCGTACTTCTTTGAGGCGATGATGAATCCCCACGTGCTGCTGAATGAGGGAATAAGTGCCTGATAAGGTGCAACTATCGGGAACGCGCCTTCCAGCGTGTTGTGGATAGCAGTGAATACCTGGCTCATCCCGGGCGTGGTGAAGCCCGCCTGCACGACGAGAACGCCGTCAGGGGTCAGGCGCTGAGACAGCATCTTATAAAAATTACGTGTGAATAAAAGATAAGCGGGACCGCCTTCCAGAGGGTCCGGGATATCACTGATTATCACATCGTATTTAGTTGTTTCGTTTTCCAGCTGAGCTTTCGCGTCTTTGAACTGAAGAATGGTGCGCTTGTCATCAAATGCTCCCATGTGCCATTTAGTCAGCCATTTCTTGCAGACCTTGACCACCTGGTCATCTAGGTCAACCATTACGGCTATCTTAACGCTGGGATGCTTATAAAGCTCACGCAATGTCGCACCTTCACCGCCGCCGGCAACGTAGACAGACTGCGGGTTGGGGTGTGTGAGCATCGCGGCGTGGACAAGCGCTTCATGGTAAATGTGCTCGTCAAACTCAGATGACTGAGGTTTGCCGTCGAGCACCAACATAACACCGAAGGTTCCAGTCTGGACTATTTCTATCTTCTGGTATTTGCTCTGACCCGTGTACAGGACATTCTTCACGCTGTGCTGAAGCGTTAAGTCCGGGGTCAGATAGTCATTGAACCAGTAACTGTTAGTCGTCACAGGCTAACCTTTCGCGGCAGCAAACATCGCCGGCTTATGAAGTCTTGGACTTACCGATATGCCGCGCTTTATCTCCGTGATCTGAGGTTTCCTACAGCCAAGCTCTCGGATCAGTATGGAGGCTGCGACATGCGGGTCGCAATTGCTGCCACATGTGAAGACATCAGCCGCAGCAAAGCCATATTCCGGCCATGTGTGGACGGTAAGATGGGATTCTGCGATAGCGATGACGCCTGTGACGCCCTGTGGAGAAAACTTATGGAATTTGTCGCCGAGAATGGTTGCCCCACTTTCTCGGGCCGCGGTTAACATTGCGTTCCGAACGTGATCAATGTTGTCCAATAGTATTGGGCTGCAGTCCTGCATTTCTATAAGCAGGTGTATCCCTAGTGCATTCAATCTCACCTTCCCCCTTTACCGATTTGTTTGTTTTTATCATAAATTTTAGAACAGAACTAAATTATATATAAACGTTAAATTCATGCAATGCTTTTCAGAGGATTGCTCGAGAACGAATTTCTTGAAATTTTTGGGGGGTTCTCTAAATAGATGTAAATGCGCCAAGGTTGGCATGGTTCACGAAAATCTCTTTTGAACGCAAAGCTTTTTCCTTGTAGTGGACTCCGACCTTGCTAAATATGTCCTCAAGCGCCGTAATGGTTGCAACAGTGTCTTTGGGGAGAGTAATTATCGGCACATCGAAAGCCTTGGCCTTGTCAGATACATAAGGTATAGGGGTTCCGCCAGAGGTAAGCAGTAAGCCAACGGTTGGTGTCTCAAGCGCACACCAGGCGATATCCGGGCGGTCATAGCGTGTGATTACAAGTTTGCCCGCACACTGCGCAAAATAGTCTACCGCGGGGTCAAGAGTGAGAGCTCCAACCATGAAGTTCTCTACGAAATTGTTTACGTGCGCTTCTCCCTGGAATATTTTCGCGCCCAGGTGGCCAGCGACGTCTTTGACCGTCATCCCAAGCATCACGCGGTCCTCAGGAAACAGGCCGAGCACTTTTATGCCTTCCTTTTCCAGGAATGCGGCCGTATCCTGCTTAGCCTGTCGCATGCTCACAGATGGGATAGCGTTAATGATGACCCCAAGGAGGCTAGCGCCAAACGACCGCGCCACGACAAGAAGCTCGTTTTCATTTAGATCACGCTCGTATCGAGCGATAAGGATTATCTTTGCTTGCAGAGAGGCGGCTAACTCTCCATTCCCATGACCGGATGTGCTTTCAACAATCACGGTGTCCTTGCCTGACGATACTTTGGCAAAAGCAGCTTTAATATCGTTAATGACTGGACTGGTGGTGAGCGTCGCCACTTTATCAGGAGTGGTAGCAACAGGGTTCAATGTCTCAACGGTATCCGAAAGATTGAGGGTCTGTTTCAGGAAGACAGTATCCTTGTCGTCACCCGGTTTTCCAGATGCCTGTAAGCCGACCGGCTTGAAATAGCCGACTTTTTTACCCTGGGATAACAACCATTGCGCCATTCCGCCCGCAATAGCAGTCTTGCCGGCGCCCTCTTTGAAAGAGACAAGGTAAACAGTGCCCATGAGTTTCTCCTGTTACAAATCGGAGGGAATTATACCAAAGCTGGCAAAGGAAGATTTACCCGCCAACGGCAGACCAGAACTTCTTCATGAAGAACGGGGCAGACGGGCACATTGGCCTAAGGGGACATTCAGGGCAGAGTGGCTTCTTCGCATCGCAAACGTGGCGTCCATGCTCAATAAGTCGATAGGTTATTAAGAACCACTCCTCTTTTGGCAGCAGTTTCATGAGGTCCTGCTCGATTTTCACAGGGTCGTTGTTCTTCGTGAGCCCCAAACGTTGCGAGACGCGCCTGACATGCGTATCGACGGCGATGCCTTCCACCAGGCCGTGGGCGTTGCCGAGAACCACGTTCGCGGTTTTGCGTGCGACTCCCGGAATCTGTATAAGCTCCTCGATCGTTTTTGGAACCTGGCTATGAAACGTATCCCTTAGGACGTTGCCGGCCTTAATGATATTTGCAGCCTTTGCGCGATAAAATCCGCAGGAAAATATCAGCCGCTCGAGCTCCATGGGGTTTGCATCAGCAAAATCGGATGCTGTCTTGTAACGCTTGAACAGTGCAGGGGTAACTTTGTTCACCGTTACGTCTGTACATTGAGCGGACAGTATCACGGAAATCAGAAGTTCGAGGTGGTTGTTGAAAATCAACGCGCATTTTGCGTCCGGGTACATCTTTTTAAAATGATCCAGAATTTTATTTACACGTTCAGGCTCAGGGCGCTTGAACTTTACTACGGCGGGCTTCTTTTTTAGATTGGTTTTCTTCATACATCACGCGTACTTATGCGCACGAAACCACATTATACTTTTGCGAACTGATTCCTCCACAGAGGTCTGCGGAAAACCAAGCTCAGTAATTGCCTTGCTAGAGTCGAAGTACATCTTCTCTTTCGCAAGTTTCACACCATTCAATGGAACAGCGGGCGGCTTGCGTGACAATTGCGATACTGCTTCAGAAGAATATCCCGCGAGCCATACGAGAGGATAAGAAATCTTAAGCTTAGGTGGATTTGCTTTCCCGATGGAACAGGCCATATCGAAAAATTCTTTAAGAGTCATGTTTTTATTGCCGAGGATATATCGTTCTCCTATTGTCCCTTTTTCGAAAGCCCTGATATGACCTTCGGCAACATCCTCAGCATCAACGATGTTCAGTCCGCTGCTCAGATATCCGAAAGCTTTGCCATGCAATAAGTCGACAATGGTTTTGCCAAGCGGCGTTGGTTTTAAGTCGAACGCACCGACGGGGGCTGACGGGTTTACGATAATGACAGGCAACGATTTTTGACTCGCCATGTCTCGAACGATGCGCTCTGCTTCAATTTTGGAACGCTCGTAGGCGCCCGGCATATCGTTCATTTTGGCGTAATCTGCTTCAATAGACGGTGTGCCATTCTTATGACGCGCAACGGTGGCAACTGAGCTTGTGTACACAAGCCTTGGTATGCGGGTTTCCAATGCGGCGTTCATAACGTTAGTCGTGCCATTTACATTTGCGACGAGTATTAACGAGGGAAATAGGAGAGCTAGTCGACTTTATCCGTGAAGTCGAAGGAAAGCTTGCCGAGGCCGACTACGATGAATCCCATCTGCAGCTTATGCTGGCCTGCATCAAGCTTCTTGCCTTTAACAACGATGCGTGTGCTTTTATTCACTGCTAGTGTGAAGGGCTCTTTCTCAGATACGTCCTTAAAAGAGGTCTCTTTGCCATCAAGTGAGAAATGTGAATTCTCCAGCGGTACTGCCTGACCGTCTATTTCAAGCGGCATCAACTCTTTAGCATGCCCGGAGCCAAGCGAGTTCTTCAGTTCAAACGAAGCGCCGTCCGGACTGTTTTTAAGGCTGCCCTTAACGTAGAGACGCCGAAGTAGAAATCCGGGTACCGTAACCAATTATCGTTTCCTCAAATCATTAATGAAACTGAGAATTCATCATGCGGTAAATATTCTTTTCGACCTCTATGATGCCTTCAGGCAACATCTGCGGATTGCCCATAAGCTTGGCAAGCACGTAAATATGCGCCGCGCGCTCCACAAGCTCGCTGAGCGCCACTGCTGCTTCCACGCTCTGCGCAGCACAAACGACGCCGTGGTTCCGCAAAAACGCGACCCGCCTGTCCTTGAGCGCCTCGACTGCATGCCTGGCCAGGTCATCAGTGCTGGGAAAGCCGTAGTCGGCGACTCTGATTTCACCGCCCGTATAAGGAATAAGCTCATCCAGTATTGGCGGCAGTGGTATTCCCGCAACAGCGAGAGAGCTGGCATAAATCGAATGTGTATGGACTACGGCGTGTATCTCGGGTCGAGCCTTGTAAATCTCGATATGCATCATGGATTCGATAGATGGTATGAGCTCTCCATCGACCTGGTTTCCTGCGAAATCTATAACCACGATGTCCTCCGCATTAATGGAGTGAAGAGTACGCTTGCTTGGCGTAATCGCAAGAAGGTCAGTGCGAGACCCTTCAGCAAGACGCAAGCTGACGTTTCCACTGGCGCCTGCTACCAGACCTTTACGTAGAATCTCACGATAGGCTTCCCAGACAATAGTGCGCTCTTCATGCCAGGGCATAGTGTTTGTGCTCAGCTCAATACCTCTGTTAACTTAGACATTTTTTTTGAAGTAGCCACCCATTTTTTATAGTAGTGATTATAACTAGAAGCATTCTGCCCGCTTGGGTATACAGTTGTCAAAAGGGTGAGGCCTTCATTATCGGACGCACCTCCTGAACAAATAGCGGCGCCCACCGAGCTTACGTTTGGAATCTTGCAGACCAAAATCTCACGGTTTAAAACATCCGCAAGTATCTGCCTGTACAGCTTATTGCGGGTAAATCCACCACCAAGGAATATCTGTTTTGCGCGCTTGCCAGCTATGGATTCTAGTTGCGCAAGGTTTTGCCTGGTCGTATACGCTATTGCTTCAAGTGATGACCTTACTATCTGGCCTTTTTCTACTTCAGTCATCGTCATTGGCACAGGAAATAGAATCCCACCCGCACGCAGTCCAAGGTTGCGCATGTCCATGAGCGCAGGCCCCAGCATAGAAATCGTTTCGTTCGAGCCTACGGGCGCGCGGCTAGCCAGGCTCTCAGCCTGCTTATAGTCCCGCGCAGAATCGCCGCCGAAAAGCAGGCTTATGAGCCACCTGTAAGACGAGCCGACCTCCGCAACGTTACTCTCCAGGACCCACCTGTCTTTTATAAGGTGACGGCCGGTCCAAATCCGCATTTTGGGATCCAATACCCGGTGGTTTGTGACCATCTGTAGCGGTGAGCTGAAACCAGCGACGATGCCAACGTCACCAGCATTGATTACGCCCATGCCCAGAAGAGCACATTGAGTATCAGGGCCGGCCAGGTAAACCTTTGCTTTAACGCTCAAACCCATAGTTTTTGCGAGTGCACTCAGGACATTGCCAACCAGAACTCCCGAGTTGGCCAGCCTGGGCAAATAGCTGTCAGATAAACCAACCTTGTTAAATAGCTCTTTCGCAGGTTTCCCATTAAGGTCAGCGTATCCGCATTCCTGAGCAAGCGTCACCTCAGACATCTCGCATCCAGTAAGTTTGAAAACGACCCAGTCAGGCAGTGATATAACTTTACCCACACGGGCAAATTTATCTGAGCCGTGAGATTTCATCCACTGAAGCTTGGCCGGAGCAAACATAAATGACGGGCGATGGCCCGAGGTTTTGTACACATAATCCAGATGCGATTCATCGATGGCAGCGCCTTCCATCAACGCCCGCAGGTCAGTGTTAGGTCCTGCATAGAGGACCTTGCCACTGTCATCCAGAAACACCATCGCCTCACGCTGACCGGTCACAGAAACTGCCGTAACCTGGTCGGGAGATATTTTCGACATCAGCAGCGCATCTTTAACAAGCTTTGCAATTAATAGCCACAGTTCGTCGGTCGGAATATTGCGAGCTAGTGGAGAGATTACTGGCTCAGCCCTAACGGGTGTCGGCGTCTCACGGCTGATTACCAAGCGCAAATCGGATGAGAAAAGCGAACAGCCCGTTTTACTGGAACCTACGTCTATAACGAGAATGTAGTTAGCGCCCGCCATGCCATACCTCTGGATTAGCCAGATGAAGAGGCTGCTTGGCATCCATGAATCGGAATATGTCCTCGGTTAGCATCTCCGAGTAGCGGCGTACTGTTTCGTGGGTAGCTCCACCGATATGCGGGGTAAGGATGACGTTTGGCAGTGAAAGGAATGGGCTTGCAGGGCTGATTGGGTGTCCGCTGAACACATCTATGGCCGCTCCAGCGATGCGGTTTGAGCGCAGCGTATCTACAAGCGCAACCTCGTCTATGACAGACGGTGAAGCAGTATTAATAATGAGTGCAGTCGGTTTCACGCTAGTGAGCAGCTGTTTATTAAAAAGGTTGTCGGTCTTATCAGTATGCTGGATGTGAAGCGAAATCACCTCTGATTCATGAGCCAGCGTCTCCAGGGAGGCCATGATAACGCCAATTTTGGCCGCCTTTTCAGTGCTCACGAATGGGTCGTGAGCGAGGACATGCATCCCAAGCGCCGACAGCTTATGAGCTACCTTTTCACCGATCGCGCCGAGGCCGATTATGCCGGCGGTTTTGCCTTCAAGCTCATAGCCTCTGAACTGCTGGTAGCCATCAAGCGGAGTTTTCCAGTCGCCCCGTTTAATAAATGAATCGGCTTTGCTTATATGCCTCGCCAGCGCGAATATTAAACCGACGGTATGTCAGCTACAGCATTCGCATTTCTCTGCGGAGTGTAAATCACACCGACGCCATGCTCTGTACACGCAGGGATGTCTACCTGATTTAACGCCGCGCGACACATTCCTACCAGCTTTAAGACTTTCGTTTGCTCCAACAGCTCAGGAAAGACGAAGTCAATCTCAATCAGTAAGCAATCTATCTGCTCTTTATCAAGCCTTTGCCCAAGTTCTCCGGGGTCGTAAATCTTCTGTTTATCTACCCAGCTTTCCTGGATCACATTAGCCCGCGATTCAAGTCTTTTGATCTCACCGGCGTCGAATGGGGCTAGTATCAATATATTCATCGTATTTCTCAACGCTGATATACAATCTTCATAGCCATTCCTGCGTAGAAACCTGATGAGTTTAACACAAGGATGAGCGTTGAAAAGGAGAGCTATGAGCTTAGACTTGGCAAAAACTGTTCCACAAATAAATGATTCAGTTTCCTATTTCAAATCAAGGTCGGCTCAAGCTTCACACAGGCTGAAAACCGCTATCCATCAGATTTCGATGCTTAAATCGGATAAAACCCAGATACCTGTGCTTCAAAAGAAAATACAAAACAGCAAAGCAGTTTTTACTCTCGCTGATCTAACAGACACCCCCGGCAAAATCAATCCCGCAGCAACAGCCAATAGCTATATCGCGATAGGAACAGACGGCTCGCAGATAGAAGTCGACAGGCACAGGCCTATGCACTGTTATCTGATAAACATAGGCGGAGTCCATATACAGTACGGCGACGCTCCTTCAGCCCGGCTCTGGAGCACGCCTCACATGTTTTCCAAAGATGAGGACCTCACAATTAAAGCGGACGGCGACGCAAGCGCCCAATCAATAGAAGAGGAATTGCTAGGCATAAAACGCGACGTCATGGAACTTGAAGCGCTTGTAAATACGGCGAAGTCAATCACATCAGACATACCAATATTAGGGCTGGTTGACGGATCTTTAATAAGGTGGCCTTTGGTCAGCAAAAGCTACCCCGATTTCGTGAAGCGCCATTTCCTGGACGACGGCTATCTTGTATGGCTCGACGAAGCGCGAGAGCTAATGAAAGGCAAGCGGTTTGCTATCGCAAGCTACACGAGCATGCCCAGATATACAGACGTGGTGAATAACCTGCGGCTTATGAACGGCATGTGTACTTTTGAGAAGGCTGATTGCAACGTAAATTGCAAAACTACGTCTCGAGGTAACAGGCCGTGCGACGGAGTCGACGGTGTGCTAGACCGTGAGGTTTTTGAGGCGATACTAGATACTGGCGAACGCTCTGCTGTTTATAAAAGCAGGGCATCGGTGGTCAGAGAACAATACGGCGACCATCAGATTTCCTTCTTTTATTTAAATACAGGCGATGAGATAGCCAGGATAGAAGTGCCTGTATGGATAGCGGACGACGAGGAATCGACATCGATGGTTCACAGCCTAGTGATGGATCAGTGCAAAAAAGGCCGCGGCTACCCTGTCGTGCTTTCCGAGGCGCACGAGCAGGCGGTAGTGAGTCATGCGGACGCGGAGCGATTCTGGGACCTGCTGGAGAATGCAATGGACAGGGCCAAGGCGCATAGGGCATCGTCCGCTAAGTCAATTTCCAAGAGACACAACTGGGTTTAACCCATAGCCTGCATCTTCATTGAGCATTGTCTATCCGGATGAAGCACTGCATTACGAATAAACACTTCTAAACTTTTACCCTAGTGACAAATGTATTAAAATAGTTTTAAACCAAATTTAAAACTGTGAGGTGAGAAGAAGATGGCACCAGTAGTACGAACATCGATCGAAGAAATCCTGCCAGGCCACATGCCTGAAGCGGAAAGAATCATAGACTCTCTAAAAGAGTTCCTCTCAAAGCAGAATGGGTTTATCTTGGGATACCGTTTTGACCTTCCAGAGGCACCTTATAGCGTTGGCAAATCCGCCATCTGGGAAAGCGAAGCCGCAGCAAATGCCGCCGCTGGCTCTGATCACGTTATGGCGCTACGGTCGCAGCTGGCCGCGATAAGCAAGAAGGGCTCCATTGTAGAGCACATGCACTATGTGAGGGGCGCGCCCAAAAACCTGCCAATGCCCGTAGCTATATAAGCTTCCTGCTTCGCACGCGAAAGAGGTATATCATTTCAGGGGGCTTATGAGAGTCATAGATATCTCTGTCGCAATTTCATCTTCGATGCATATCTACCCAGGCGATCCGGCGGTAGAAGTGCAGCCTGCCTCTGCGATCTCTAAAGGTGATTCCAATAACAGCTCCAGACTCGTTATGGGATCTCATACGGGTACGCATGTAGACTCGCCCAGGCACTTCATTCAGGATATGCTTTCTGTCGACAAGCTTCCCCTGGACGTGCTAGTGGGCAAAGCCTATGTAGCAGAAATTCTTACTACCACCCAGATCGGCGTAAAAGACCTTGAAAAAGCCGCCATTCCACCAGGCACAAAAAGGATTATTTTCAAGACGGTCAATTCAAAGCTTATTTGGAAAGCCAAGGATTTCCAACCTGATTACATATCATTGTCCGTCGACGGTGCTAAATGGCTCCTGCAGATGGGTGTAAGACTGATTGGAATCGACTATTTAAGCATCGAACAGTTTAAGAGCCCCCAGCATGAAGTCCACCACGTTCTGCTTGAAGCAAACGTAGTGATTCTGGAGGGGTTGAACCTCACTGGCGTTTCACCCGGTGAGTACACACTTTGCTGCCTACCGCTAAAGATCAGCGGAGGCGACGGAGCACCGGCACGGACCGTGCTCATTGAAGAGTAGCCAGAATCTCAGTACCCCCATGCTATACTTGCCTAAAATCACGATTGAGGATTGCTTAAGTGCCACATAGAGTTGTCGTTACCGGTATTGGAATGGTTAGCCCTCTTGGGCTAGATATTGAGACTTCATGGAAAGCCCTGCTGGCCGGGGAATCAGGCGTCAGCCCAATCACTTCTTTCGATGCCTCACAGCTGGACACCAGGATTGCGGCATCCGTTAAAGATTTCGAGCCAACCAAATACCTCGATGCGAAAGAGGCGCGCCGTGCGGATAGGTTCGTACAATTTGCTTGCGCATCAGCCGTGCAGGCAGTCCAAGCGTCAGGACTCAAAATAGACAGCTCAAATGCCACTGAAGTAGGCGTCCTTATAGGCTCAGGCATCGGCGGAATTATGACCCTGAGCCAGGGCTTCGACACGATGTTCACAAAGGGTCCTAAGAAAATGAGCCCCTTTATTGTGCCCATGATGATTACAGACATGGGGTCCGGATTCGTATCTATCATCACGGGCGCTAAGGGACCTAATTTCTGCACTACTTCCGCATGTTCAAGCGGAGCCGACGCAATAGGCACTGCATACAGCTTCATACAGAGCGGAGAAGTGAAAGCCATGCTGGCAGGTGGAGCAGAGGCCCCGTTATGCCCTATATCAATCGCAGGATTCAATGCGGCAAGAGCGCTGTCTGAAAATAATGAAAACCCCAAAGGCGCATCAAGACCGTTCGATGCAAAACGCGACGGCTTTGTGATGGGCGAAGGCTCAGCGATACTGGTGCTCGAGGACATGGAGCACGCCATGAACCGCGGCGCCAACATAATCGCTGAGCTGGTTGGCTACGGCGCTACAGGTGATGGATACCACATAACCCAGCCGGCTGAAGGCGGCGAAGGCGGAGCTAGAGCGATGAAAAAAGCGCTGGCCAAGGCTAACCTCCAGCCCAGCGATATCGATTATATAAACGCTCACGGCACCTCAACCCAAATAAACGATAGGGGCGAAACACAGGCAATTAAGTCCGTATTCGGAGAGGCCGCTTATAAAGTCCCCATAAGCTCCACAAAATCTATGACAGGTCATTTGCTTGGAGCCGCGGGCGCGGTGGAAGCCGCGATCTGTACTCTGACTATCCAGAACGGCCAACTCCCGCCGACTATTAACCTGCATAACCCTGACCCGGACTGCGACCTCGACTATATACCGAATAAAAGCCGCACGAAAAAGGTCAGAGCCGTCCTATCCAATTCCTTTGGCTTCGGCGGCCACAACTCCTGCTTAATATTTAAAGAATTCACAGCTTAGTAGGACTGCTAAATGCTTTCAAGGCGTGACAGGTCCTGGTCAGCGGTGGCGCATTTTTTCATAGTCCCGGTAATGCTTCTCGGGATTTTCACGCCTTACGGACTTGCATCTGTCATTCCCCCAATTGCGACAATCGCCGTAGCTATCATGGTAAAAAACAAATCCGGTTATCTGTCATTTCAATTTATACAGGCGATCATTTTTCAGACCATTACATTTGTAATCTTCTTTCTGATAGCCACGGCGGAACCTCTGGACGTGACTTTTCTGCTTATCGCTACACTGGTTGGAATTGTTGCCGCTATCTCATGTATATTTGGGGTCAACTTTAAATATCCGGTCCTGGGCAGTATGGTTGAAAGAAGCGTAAGGTAAGCAGATGAGAGAAAAGCGCTGGAACCTGCTGCCACGCGCCAACCCGCTATTTTTCAATACTTTCCCTTCCCTGCCGCCGTTGTTCGCACAGATTCTTTACAACCGTGGTATCAAAAGCTCAACTGACTGGGGCGTTCTCTCCGATGGCTTACCTGTTAGAAACGACCCATTCATGTTTCATGGGATGGAAGCAACAGTCGAGAGGCTCCAGGCCGCGATAAAGAAAAAAGAAAGTATTGCGATTTTTGGCGACTTTGATGCGGACGGGATAACTTCTTCATCCCTATTATATAGAGCGTTAGCCCGACTTGGCGCGAACCTCTCCATTTACATACCTCACAGAGTCCAGGAAGGACACGGGCTGAACAAACAGGCCATCGACCAGATTGCGGACCGCGGCGCGACTCTGATCATCACCACCGATTGCGGGGTGACTTCAGGGGCAGAGGTCGACTACGCGAGAGGCCTGGACATTCAGGTGATCATCGTTGACCACCACACGCCACCACCCGAGCTTCCGGCAGCGCTCGCGGTGATCGATCCGAAGCTGGAAGGCAACAACTATCCCTATAACGGGCTGGCTGCGGTAGGAGTCGTATATAAACTGGTGCAGGCCCTTTATGGCAGACTCGGTATAGAAATGGACGAGTCGCTGCTTGAGCTCGTTGCCCTGGGTACGATAGCGGATGTGGCGCCGCTCACAGGAGAGAACCGATACCTAGTCCGTGAAGGTTTGAAAAGATTAAACCACACCAGCCATCCCGGGCTAAAAGCTCTCATGGCGATAGCTGGCCTAAAGCCCGGGCATATCGATGTTGAAAGCATTTCTTTCGGCCTGGGCCCGCGTATCAACGCCGCCAGCAGAATCGACCACGGCATCACGAGCTTTAAGCTGTTGACCTGCACGTCCGATGAAGAAGCCACTAGCCTGGCGGCAGAGCTTGAAAGAAGGAACGCGATACGGCAGGCACTTACAGCTGAGGCACTCGCAAGGGCAAGACCTGAGGCAGAACTGTTGCTCAGCGACGGTCATATCATCATGATTGGTTCAGAAGATTACCCGCCCGGAATTCTCGGTCTCATAGCAGGCAAACTGTGCGATGAGTTCCACCGGCCGGCTATTGCGATGAACCTAGGACCGGAGCTAATCAGGGCAAGCGCAAGAAGCATACCTGAGTTCAGCATAATCAATGCGCTCATGCAGTGCAGAGGCCTCTTCATCAAGTTCGGCGGACATCCACAGGCTGCCGGCTTTACGATAGCCGCTGCAAACCTGGATAATCTAAAGGAACGCCTGGGTAAAATAGCCTCGAATGAACTTAGAGATAAAGACCTACAGACTGAAATCACAATAGATGCGTACGTACGACTTAAGAGCATAAGCACCGACGTGTTGAAGCTATTCGATACCCTCGGCCCATTCGGTCAGGAAAACCCTCAACCTGTCATGCTGAGCAAAAAGGTTCAAGTTTTAGACAGGCGGTTGATGGGGAACGATTTGCAGCATTTCAGGATGCGCCTGAAGGAAGAGAACGTAATCTGGGAAGGTGTCGCCTTTGGTCTCGGATCTTCCATGCCTCTAAGCGACCTGGTGGACGTGGTCTATACGATCTCAACGAATCATTGGAACAACGTCACAAGCCTGCAGCTGAACATACTGGACATCAAGCCTTCAGCCTAACTCTGAGCCTTAACGCCAATCATTTCTAAGCGCGTCTTAAGCTCTGCGTTTGTCAGAAAAGGCCCTATTTTGACGTACATGATAATCCCTTTCGCATCTATAAAATAGCTCGTCGGCAGACCAATGATCCCGAATGTTCCCACGGCAACTTTCTGGTCGCTGTCCAACACCGATGGAAACGAGAGGTTGTGCTCCTGAAAAAAAGCCAATGCCTTGGTGCCGTTTTCATTCATATTTACGGCTAGTATGGCCAATCCATCTGTTTTTGAATACTGATCGTAGGCTTCTTGGAAATGTGGCATCTCCTGCTTGCATGGCTCGCACCACGTTGCCCAGAAGTTCACAACCACCGGCTTTCCGCGCAGGCTGGACAAGCTCATGTCGGCGCCATCGGGGGTCTTCAGCGTAAAATCAGGCACGGCATTGCCCACTTTCAGACCTGATTTGCCAATGACGCCATCAACCGGAGTCAGCGCGAAGGAGCCGGTGCCCTGTTTACTTTCGCAGGCGACAAGCAGCATAGCTGCCACTAGTAGGAATATTCCGATGCTAATTCTCATCTAAATCTGAGTTCCTAATCCGCTTCTCTGAAAATACTCATTAAACCTGGTGAGCGTACCGGTCACCAAAAGAAATCCGGCCAGAATGAGCAACGCCCCGCTTAAAATTTCTATCACTCTCATATAACGGCTAGCGCCTTTCAAGAGTTTCGTCATATATCCAGTCGCTGCCCCTGTCGCTAGGAATGGTATGCCCAACCCAACTGAGTATATAAATAATAACCATGTGCTCTTGGCAACCTCCCCAGAGTTAATGCCCAGAGATAGTATTGAGCCCAGCGTCGGGCCGATGCATGGAGTCCAGCCTACTGCAAAACTCATACCGAGCAGAAAGGACTGCATATACCTTAATTTAGCCACTGGATTAATGTACGGCTTGAACGTCCTGTTCAAAAATGGGAGCCGGATTACCCCAAGCATCTGCAGCCCAAAGATCATTACAAAAACACCCGCGATTCGCGATATAAGGTTTATCTGAGGCCTGATCTGCGAGCCCAGAATTCCAACAAGCGCACCCAGAAGAACAAAGATTATGGTAAAACCAGCAACAAAAAGCAACGCGTGTGGGAAAAAAGACCAAAAGCTTTTTTCTGAGTTACCCGTGACAGGCACTGCCTCAGCCATATTAGCCAGATAGACAGGGACAAGAGGCAAAACGCAGGGGGAGAGAAAAGACGCAAAACCCGCCGCGAATGCCAGAAGTGCACTTACGCCGCCGATTTCAAACATCGTAATGCTAAAAAGCTACATTCTTGGGAAGGCTATCGAGCACCTGGCGTAGGGCTTTTTCGGTTATGTAAGATTCTATGGACGGTCCATTTTCTATCATGAGGACCGGCACTTTATCCCCGTACCTCGCCTGATATTCCTGCCTATCGTCTACATCCACTTCAGTAACAGCAAGCTTATATCTTGCAGGCAGCTTTTTTATCTCTTCCCGTGCTTCATCACAGAGGTAACACCCAACACGCATAAAAAGATACGCCTTAACCTGCGTCATTTCTTTTTCGATGACTGTTCTGTGCGTTGCTCTTGCGTGACTGCTGATGGGGTTTCCAGTCTCGCCCTTAGCACAAATATAGGCACTAAAACGATTATTAGGATGAGCGTTATCAAATGAGCTTGCTGGAATTGGCTAAATTTTATTGGGTCGGCTCGCATGAACTGGATGCCGAAGCGCCAGAGCGAATAACCAAGCACTCCAAGTACCATGACCATGCCGGCGGGCCGAAGCCTGCCGATAAGCTTAAAACATACGAATGCAAGCAAGAGGTCGAAGATAAACTCATATCCTGTTACGGGATGCTGAGCAAAGGCAACACCCCTATTGGCAAAGTCGTAATAGTAGGTAACGTTTATATTGGCAGGGTTCGTATAAACGACCCCCCATGGTAACGATGTGGCTTTTGCAAAATGCTCTCCATTAATGACATCGCCTATTCGACCAAGCGCCATGCCTACAAGCATTCCAGGAGCTACGGCATCCGCCAGATTGCCAATCTTTAGCTTCATCGCACGCGCAGCAATAAATCCACCCGCTATACCAAAGGTCAATCCACCAAGAAGGGCGATCCCTCCCTGCCATACTTTGAAAATATCCTGCGGATGACTTAAATAGAGGCTCCATTTATCCAGTACATGAACAATCTTTGCGCCGACTATTCCCGCCGGGATCGCCCAGAGCGCAATCGAATAAACTGAGTCCTCATCAGCAAGCGACTTCTTTTTGGCGATCCAGGCTGTCATGTAAACCGCGATCGCAATACCAATAAATCCGAAGAGGCTGTGCCAGGTGAGTGTAAAACCGCCAGCATCTATGATGTTAGGGCTCATCCCAATCTTGATTTCTTTAAGCAACGAACACTCCTACAAATAGACGTATGCGTGAAATTATACGGCGATTGTGAATTTCCAGTTTGACTTGAAGTTGACAGAATCAGTTGTGTTAAAATTACCCCACTCAATCGCCTGTTAGCTGGAATTACTTGTGCCTTCGCCATATACAAAGCTCTAAAGCTCAGGAGAGTGTAAGTGAAAGAAAGCATCGACAGTTTCTTGAATTACCTGACCGTCGAAAAAGGTCTTTCGAACAACACGATATCTGCTTATAGGAACGACCTGACTCAATTGAGCGAATTTTTAGCGAACGGGGATAATAAACGGGTGACGTGGCCCACAGTAGACAGGCCCACGCTTTCTTCTTTCGTACTGAGTATGGGAAACAAGGCTCCAACAACTGTCGCACGAAAGATAGCGGCAGTGAAAGCGTTTTACGGTTTTATGGTTAATGAAGGGCGTGTATCCAGCGACCCGACTGATGGAATCACATCTCCCAAAATAGGCAGACCTCTACCAAAACCCCTGACCATCGATGAAGTGAAACGATTATTAGAAGCCATGGCCAGTAAGAACTCACCTGATGGCAAGCGCGATAAGGCTATGATCGAATTGATGTACGCTACGGGTATGCGAGTCTCCGAACTGGTTTCGCTAAATGTCGATGACGTGAACCTTACACCCGGCACTGCCAGCTTGAAATGCACAGGTAAGGGCTCGAAGCAGCGCATCATACCTATCCATGACCAGGCCGCTCAATGGGTATCCAAGTACATAAACGAGGGCCGCAGCCTGCTTAACGCCGATTCTGCGCAGCAAGCGTTGTTCCTGAATCAAAGAGGCGAGAGGCTAACGAGACAGGGGTTCTGGCTCATACTCAAACATTACGCACAAGAGACGGATATTAAATCTGAAATAACGCCGCATATACTGCGGCACAGTTTTGCGACCCACATGCTCAGGGGAGGCGCATCGCTGCGCCATGTCCAGGAGCTACTTGGCCACGCCAATATATCGACCACCCAAGTCTACACTCACCTTACCAACGAACACGTTAAGGAAGAGTACGACAAAGCGCATCCCCGCGCATAGCAAGAACAAAACAGATCTGCGCGCCATTGCCAGATCGGAGCGATTGAGCGTAAGTCCGGCAAGGGATAGCAAATCTGCCCTTGACATCAGGCCGTTGGATACTAGAATCTATTTACCCTGGTGGCTAGAGCGGAGTGGCTCCACCCGTTCCCTTTCCGAACACGGAAGTGAAACGCTCCAGCGCAGACGATACTGAGCCGGGAACGGCTTGCGGAAAATATGCCGCCGCCAGGTTTTAAAATCTCCCGGGGTTAACTCAATCCAAACTACTCGTTGATCCTCTTTACACTCATTTGTAATGCACGTATACTTTTCATATGGTTGCTCATGTCTTTAACACACCAGATGAGACTGGAATGTGGAAGCTTCTTGAGCAAAGCGAGGATACCAGGCCGCCTCGACCCGGCGAAGCTCGAGAGGGTACGATTGTCCGAATCTCACCCGACTCTCTCCTGGTAAACATAGGCCTCAAAGCCGACGGCATAATCCCACCAACCGAAATGCGTTCACTCACGCCAGAAATGCTTTCAGCAATGAAGCTTGGCGAAGCCATCACTGTAACAGTCGTTGACTCGGAAAATAAAGAGGGACAGGTTGTACTCTCATGGGACAGGGCCAGAATCGAAAGAGACTGGGACGATATTAAGAGCGTTTCTGAAACCGGCCAGACAGTCAAATGTAAGGTTACCGGATATAACAGGGGTGGTCTTGTAGCTTACGTGGGTAACATTCAGGGCTTTATTCCGTTATCACAACTATCCAGCGCACCAAAAGCAGATGCCCCCGACGATACCGGCGCATACCTGGCGCCTATGATCGGCAAGATATTAACAACGAAGGTACTGGAGATTAACAGGCTGCGCAACCGGGTAGTTCTCTCTGAGAGGCAGGCCTCACAGGAAAACAGGGCACAGCAAAAGGACCGATTGCTAAAAGAGCTGGAGGTCGGCAAAACAGTAAAGGGCAAAGTCAGCGGCATCTCCAGTTTTGGAGTTTTCGTAAACCTTGGCGGAGCCAATGGCTTAATACACATATCCGAGCTTGCATGGGAACAGGTTAAGAACCCAGAAGATATGGTGAAGGTGGGAGATGAGATAGAAGTCTACGTCCTTAAAATTGACGTGGATACTAAAAAGATAGCTTTGAGCCTCAAGAGAACCCAGCAGGAGCCGTGGGCATTGGCGGAGGGAAAATACAAGGAAGGTCAGCTGGTAAACGCAACTATCACAAGACTTACAAATTTCGGTGCATTTGCTAAGCTTGATAGTGGGATGGAAGGTTTGATACATATCTCGGAATTGTCCGAGAAGCGGGTAACCAATCCCAATGAGGTAGTCAAAGAGGGAGACGCTGTAACACTAAAGTTATTGAAAGTGGAGCCTGATAAACGCAGAATGGCGTTAAGCCTGCGTCAGGCAGCAGAAGAACAGGCAGTAGCCTCGTACCGGGCAAGCCTCCAAACGGATGACAAGCAGAAGTCCTTAGAGACGGGAGTAACGAATAATGGCTAGCAGATTTGAAAAGTTTTCTGAACGCGCGAGACGTGTCCTCTCATTGGCTCAAGAAGAGGCGCAGCACTTTAACCACAATTACATTGGGACAGAGCATATCCTGTTGGGCCTCGTAAGAGAAACTGAAGGCGTGGCCGCACGTGTGCTCTCAAATCTTGGCGTGGAGCTAAGCAAAGTACGGTCAGCCGTTGAATTTATTATCGGCCGCGGCGAAAAAGCAGTACCTGGTGAAATTGGCCTTACACCACGCGCCAAGAAGGTTATTGAGCTCGCCGTTGATGAAGCGAGGCGTCTTAACCACAATTACATAGGCACTGAGCACCTTCTTATAGGCCTCATGCGTGAGGGTGAAGGTGTGGCAGCCGGCGTGCTCGAAAGTCTCAACGTGAACCTCGAAAAGGTCCGCGGGGAGACGAACCGCATATTGAACCAGACCATGGGCAGCCACCCTGCAACCAGCACTCCGTCAGGCCGCGTCTCTACTAGGACACCAACCCTTGACCAGCTGGGCATAGACCTGACCAACGCTGCACGTAGCGGCAAGCTTGACCCTGTCATCGGCCGCTCAAAGGAAATAGAGCGAGTCATCCAAATCCTGAGCCGCAGGACGAAAAACAACCCCGTGCTCATCGGCGAACCTGGGGTAGGCAAGACAGCGATAGTCGAGGCGCTTGCGCACCGCATCATAGCGGCAGACGTACCCGAGACGCTTCACGGCAAACGACTTGTGACGCTCGATATGGGTGCGCTTGTTGCGGGCACAAAGTACAGGGGCGAATTTGAAGAACGACTGAAAAAGGTCATCGAAGAGATCAAGAACTCAGGCAACTGCATACTCTTCATCGACGAGATGCACACGATGGTAGGCGCCGGCGCTGCTGAAGGCGCTGTAGACGCTGCCAACATCCTGAAGCCTTCGCTCTCACGCGGTGAGCTTCAGACGATCGGCGCAACAACGCTGGATGAGTACCGCAAGTACGTCGAGCGTGATGCCGCACTCGAGAGACGCTTCCAGCCGGTAATGGTCGGGGAGCCCTCTGTTGAAGACACTGTCTTGATCCTCAAGGGCATCAAGGAAAGATATGAAATTCACCACAAGCTCACGATCACCGACGAGGCCATCAAGGCTGCAGCTGAGCTTGCCGCACGGTTTATCGCGGACAGGTTCCTGCCTGATAAAGCTATAGACCTGATAGACGAAGCGTCATCGAGAGTCCGCATCAGAAGCGCCGTTACACCCATGTCCGTCAAAGAGGCCAGCAAAGCGCTTGAGACGGTACGCAGGGAAAAAGACGAAGCTATCGCGGGCCAGCAATATGAGTTTGCGGCTGAGTTGCGTGACAGAGAGCTGAAGCTGTCTGAGAAACTCGAAAAGATCGAGCATGACTGGCAAGCTGGACACGATAAAGAAAAGCCTATCGTTACTGAAGAAGATATAGCTGAAGTCGTCAGCATGTGGACAGGCATTCCTGTAAAAAGATTGGCCACCGAAGAAACGGCACGTCTCTTGCACATGGAAGATGCCCTGCACAAGCGCATCATCGGACAAGACGAGGCTATCGAGGCCATATCGAAATCTGTGCGCAGAGCTAGAGCAGGACTCAAAGACCCGCGCAAACCTATGGGCAGCTTCATATTCCTAGGCCCGACCGGCGTAGGTAAAACCGAACTAGTGCGTGCTCTATCTGAATTCATGTTTGGCAGCGATGAAGCGCTCATCCGACTCGACATGTCAGAGTTCATGGAGCGCCACACGGTCGCAAGACTGGTCGGCGCCCCTCCTGGGTATGTCGGGTATGACGAGGGCGGCCAGCTGACAGAAGCGGTACGCAGAAAGTCCTACGCGTGCATACTGCTGGATGAGATCGAAAAAGCTCACCCGGACGTATTCAACATACTTCTGCAAATCTTTGATGACGGTCATCTGACCGACGCAAAGGGACGCAAAGTGGACTTCCGCAACACGATCATAATAATGACCAGCAATATCGGCGCGGAATTGATTCGCAAAGGAACTTCTCTGGGATTCAACGTGAAGACTGACGAGACGAAGAACCAGCAGCAGCTCTATGAGGATATGAAAGAAAAGGTCGTGAACGAGGTTAAGAAGACGTTCAGGCCTGAGTTCCTGAACAGAATCGATGGAATAGTCGTATTCCACAGCCTTAACAGGGACCACATCAGGAGCATCGTAGACCTGGCGCTGAAGAACGTCCAGAAGAACCTCGAGAAAAAGGGCGTATCAATAGAAGTCAGCGTTGCGGCGAAGGATCACCTCGGTGAAAAAGGTTACGACAGCCAGTATGGCGCGAGACCTCTTGCCAGGGTTATCCAGAACCTTATAGAGGACCCGCTAAGTGAAATGTTGCTGCAAGGCAAGTTTACAGTTGGCGACAAAGTCTCTATTGACATGGTGGATGACAAGATTGACATCAAGAAGAAAGAGCAGCCTGCGCTTGCCAGCACTAGCGCGTAGTCCAAAGCTTACCTATTAACACTAAAGGGTCGGAGAATTCTCCGACCCTTTTCTTATCACTAGCGGAATGAATATGCAAAAACGCAATCGGTCCAAATCCACATACGTATGCCAGCAATGCGGAGCCAAAAGCCCTAAACCGTCCGGCCGGTGCTCTTACTGCGGCGCGTGGGAAAGTATAGTCGAGACGCTTGAGCGTGACGATAAGGGAAACCGCAGCTGGACCGGTCCCGGCAAGAATTCAGGCCCTTCAGCAGCCCTGGAGTTGTCATCGATCAGCACAGAGAGCCACCCAAGGGTAAAACTACCGTTCCCTGAGGTCAACAGAGTGCTTGGCGGAGGCCTTGTGTCCGGAAGCCTCGTGCTCGTAGGCGGAGACCCCGGAATCGGCAAATCTACGCTTCTTTTGCAAATAGCGGGCGCCATAGCTGATTCGGGCAAGACCGCATTCTATGTGACGGGCGAGGAGTCGGCCCACCAGGTTCGGCTGAGAGCCCAGCGTCTGGGCATCGGCGGCGACAAAATTTTCATTTTGCCTGAAACTAACCTGACAGCGATATTAGAATCCCTGGATAAGGCAAAGCCTGCACTGGCAATAATAGATTCAATACAAACTACACAGGCCGAAGAGCTGGAATCTACACCCGGCAGCGTAGGGCAGGTAAGGGAATGCACCCTAAGGCTGATGCAGTGGGCAAAGAGCCAGAATGTTCCTGTTCTCCTGGCCGGCCACGTCACAAAAGACGGCGCGATCGCAGGACCGCGTGTGCTGGAGCATATGGTTGATGTAGTGCTTTACCTCGAAGGCGAGCAGTCCGGTAATTTCAGGCTGTTGCGCTCGGTTAAAAATAGGTTTGGTTCCACGAATGAGATAGGCATATTTGAAATGCAGGGGAGCGGACTGGTAGAGGTAGAGAATCCGTCAGCCGCACTCTTATCGGAACGCCCCGCATCGACACCCGGAACTATCGTTGTGCCCACCATCGAAGGGACCCGGCCGCTGCTGGTGGAGATACAGGCGCTGGCAAACCCAACAACTTACAGCATGCCCAGGCGGACCGCCTCAGGCCTGGATGCTAACAGGCTCATTATGATTTGCGCGCTGCTCAGCAGGAGAGCAGGCCTGCCGATAGGCGGCATGGATGTGATCGCTAACGTTGCCGGAGGCATAAGGGTGGATGAGCCCGCAGTAGACCTGGGGATAGCGCTGGCCATAGCTTCCAGTGCCCGCAATGCGCCCATAGCTGAAGGTATGGCAGTCTTTGGAGAGCTTGGGCTGGCTGGAGAACTGCGATCCGTCAGCTCGCCCGAAAGGCGCATAGACGAGGCGGTAAGCATGGGGTTTCGTTCCGTGCTGGTGCCGGCAACTTCTAAAATAGCCAAAAGGAACGGCATCGAGATATTGAGAGCTTCATCAATCCGGGAGGCGATTGCGATTACACTCAAACACCCATTAAATGAGCGCGAATAAGCCGATATTTACCAGTACAAAGTGTTTATTTTGAAGCAGTCTTGCTAAGACTTTACGCCCAACTTATAATTTCAAGCACGTCTTTATCTTTTCCCCGTCAGGCTCAGATAATAGCGTGTGCCTTTTTGAATACTTAACGAAAGGAATCAAGTTAATAGTCTGCCCGTGTAGCTCAATGGCAGAGCAATGGTTTTGTAAACCATAGGTTGTGGGTTCAAATCCCTCCGCGGGCTCCACTAAGAGCTCCGCAGACTAGCGGCTTCACGGAGGGATGGGTGAGCGGTTAATACCAACAGACTGTAAATCTGTCGCCTGAAATGGCTACGCAGGTTCGAATCCTGCTCCCTCCACCACAAAAAGACACGAAGTTGTATAATTGCAGCATTCCAGGGAACTTTATATAGCTGAATTGTGTCAAAAAATAGCTTCTAGAGGCTAGACGCGCTTCAATTTAATAGTAAAATCTTTTTGATTTAGGCTCAGGCCCAGATAGCTCAGTTGGTAGAGCACGTTCTTGGTAAGAACGAGGTCACCAGTTCGAACCTGGTTCTGGGCTCCATATAGAAGGAGAAAATAAGGAAATGGCAAAACAGAAATTTATAAGAAACAAACCACACATCAACGTAGGTACTATCGGGCACATAGACCACGGCAAGACAACCCTGACAGCGGCAATAACCAAGGCACTTTCGCTTAAGGGCGCAAGCACATTTAAGGCTTATGACGAAATCGCCAAGGGCGGTGTAGTACGTGACGCCTCAAAGATCTTGACGGTTGCTATTGCCCATGTGGAATATGAAACTGAAAAGCGCCATTATGCGCACATAGACTGCCCAGGCCACGCGGACTACATCAAGAACATGATCACTGGTGCAGCCCAGATGGACGGCGCTATCCTCGTAGTAAGCGCTCCTGAAGGCCCGATGCCTCAAACAAGAGAGCACATTCTGCTTGCCAAACAGGTACAGGTGCCCGCAATGGTGGTGTTCCTTAACAAGGTAGACCTCATGGAAGACCCTGAACTCCTTGACCTGGTAGAGCTTGAGCTCCGCGAGCTGCTCACCAAATACGGCTTCCCCGGCGACAAGATACCCATAGTCAGAGGCAGCGCTTCCAAGGCACTGCAGAGCACAAGCAAGGACTATAACGCCCCGGAATATGAGTGCATCCGCAATCTGATGGACGCTATTGACACTGGTATCCCTGAGCCTCAGAGGCCAAGAGACCTTCCATTCATGATGCCTGTTGAAGACGTATTCGGCATCAAGGGACGCGGTACGGTAGTAACAGGTCGCGTCGAAAGAGGCGTGGTCAAAGTCGGCGACGAAATCGAGATCGTTGGCATCAAGGACACCAGAAAGACAGTCGTCACGGGCGTGGAAATGTTCCACAAGCTGCTTGACTCTGCTGAGCCTGGCGATGCGGTCGGCGCACTCCTCCGCGGCATCGAGCGTGAAGATATCGAGCGCGGCATGGTACTCGCCAAGCCTGGCTCAATGAAGCCTCACACAGAATTCGAATGTGAGGTTTATATCCTGAGCAAGGAAGAGGGCGGACGCCACACACCGTTCTTCTCTGGATACAAACCGCAGTTCTACATAAGAACCACGGACGTAACCGGTGAACTTGAACTGGCTAAAGGCGTTGAAATGAGCATGCCTGGCGATAACATCAAGGCGACAATCAAGCTGATCCAGCCGGTTGCCGTAGAAGCCCAGATGCGCTTCGCTATTCGCGAAGGCGGCAGGACCGTGGGCGCAGGCGTTGTCACAAAGGTTATCAAGTAACAAACTGAGAGGCTGAAATGGCTAAAAAAGGCGAAGCGAGAATAGTTATTGACCTTGCCTGCACTGAGTGCAAGTCACGTAACTATTCCACTGAAAAGAATAAGAAAAACGATACCGGCCGCCTAGAGCTTGATAAGTTCTGCCCAAGATGCAGATCCCACAAGCTTCACCGAGAGGTTAGGTAACTTTTGACTTCTTCATCGCGCGTACCTTCTCAACTGAAGGCCAGGAACTTTCGCATTCGCTACATATCTGATGTATTTGGCGAACTAAAGAAAGTAACCTGGCCTGCACGCGAAGAGGCATGGCGCTTAACAGTTACTGTCATCATGATAACTATGGGTGTTGGTCTTATCCTGGGCGGTATCGACTACCTCTTTGCTGAATTCATAAAGCTGGTCACATAGAGAAAGCCTAATGACAACAACAAACACAGAAACTGAAATCCAGTGGTACGTTATACACACGTACTCCGGCTACGAAGACCGCGTTAAGAAGAACCTTGAGCACCGTATCCAGACAATGGATGTAAAAGACAAGATAATCCAGGTCATCATCCCCACTGAGGATGAGATCGAGATTCATGAAGGTCAGCGCAAAAAGGTTCTTCACAAGGTATTCCCGGGTTACATTTTTGTGCAGATGCGCATGACGGATGAGAGCTGGTACGTAGTCCGCAACACACCTGGTGTTACGGGGTTTGTAGGCACAGGCAATAAGCCTACTCCATTATCCGACCAGGAAGTGAACCAGATATTGAAGCAGATGCATACTGAAGGCCCGCGCATGAAACCCGGCTTCCAGAAGGGCAGCAGCGTCAGGATCAAAGATGGACCGTTCACAGACTTCCTCGGCGTTGTGGATGAGGTATACGCAGACAAGGGTAAAGTTAAGGTACTGGTATCATTCTTCGGGCGCGAAACGCCTGTCGAGCTGGATTACCTGCAGATCGAGAAGCTTTAAGCTTACAGCGGGTTATTTCCCACTAAGATTTTCGTTTGGAGGCCTTTGAGTGGCAAAAAAAGTAAAAGCGATTGTTAAATTACAGATAGCGGCGGGCAAGGCTAATCCTGCTCCTCCCGTAGGCCCTGCACTGGGCCAGCACGGCGTGAACATCATGATGTTCTGCAAGGATTATAACGAGCGAACCAGCAA
>SHYL01000055.1 GCA_009692825.1 Dehalococcoidia bacterium
ATGTGAAGAGTTTTGCATCAAATTTCAGATGCATAAAGAAGGCGACCACAACAAAAAACTTTACTGCTGAAAGGGCTATCAGGAGGATAGGAAGTCCCTTACCAAGTCCATTCAAGCCATAAATCGCTACTTCGATCCCGGTGATTATTGTGAGAACGGCACCGATAAAAACATAACGCCCCGGTGACGGGTGAGAATGTTCCTCCGCAGGTGCTGCCTCGTTATGCTCTGACTGATGTGCCATCTTATCCTCCAGCGGGTGGAACTACTCCACTATCATTGCCAGCAATCAAATAGACAAGCGTGAAAATAACTATCCATACGATATCTACAAAGTGCCAGTACAGGCCGGCTATCTCAAGGTTGAGAGCATTCTCTTTCTTTAGTTTGCCTTTAACAGCAGCAAAGAAGAGCGACAGCAACCATATGACTCCGATAGTAACGTGGGCTCCGTGGGTGCCTGTAAGAGTAAAGAAGGTGGAACCAAATATATTAGTTCTCGGGCTCAAACCTTCATGGTAAAACTGGTTGAACTCGAACACCTGGAATAAAAGGAATGTCGTGCCGAACCCAACCGTGGCCAGGATCCAAATCTTGGTCCTCTTTATATCGCCCCGCTGCAAAGCCGAAAGCGCTAAGACCATGGCGAGACTGCTCATAAGGAGCACGAAGGTGCTTACAGATGTTACAGGGATATCGATGATGTCTTCAGGAAATGGCCCTATAAGGCTTCTGTGCCTGTAAATCATGTACGTAGATATGAGTGTCGTGAAGAACATACACTCAGACGCCAAGAACGCCCACATCAATATCTTGCGGTGGTTAAGTCCCGTTGTTGTTGGTTCTGCAGGAGCCGAATGGCTTGCTGCTGGTATGCTACTCAAATCAGTTCCTCTCCAATCAGTGTCCCGAATGCTCTGCGCCAGGTTTGGTGGCCGGCTCGAACGACCAACCATATACACCGATAAGCACTACTAAAATGCCGAACGCAAGCAGGACGTTGCTGAATATGGTTCCTGCTGCCGCCAGTGACAGGCCTAAAGCCGCAATCAGTGGGAAGAATGACGGCGACGGCATATGTGGATGCCCATGACTTACGGGTGCTTTTATGGGGGTGCCGGCAGCGTCCGCCTTTTCCTTCTCTTCCCAGAATGGGTCCCGAGAATAAACCGTAGGAATCGTTTCAAAATTGTAATGCGGCGGCGGCGACGACATGGTCCATTCAAGCGTTGCGCCATCCCAAGGGTCATTACCTGCCACTTTACCGCTCTTAAAGCTCCTGAAAAGGTTAACCAGGAAAACAAGTGTGGACACAGCTATGATAACCGACCCAATCGATGAAACCATGTTCCAGAAATCCCACCCCATATTACTACCGTAGGTGTAAATCCTTCGAGGCATTCCCTGAAGGCCAAGAAAGTGCATAGGGAAGAAAGTGAGGTTAAAGCCGATTATCATCAGCCAGAAGTGCAGCTTGCCAAGTCCCTCCCCAAGAAGCCTGTTGGTGAACTTGGGATACCAGTAATAGATACCTGAAAATAAGGCGAACATACTGCCACCGAAGAGCACGTAGTGGAAATGCGCGACTATAAAGTAAGTATCTGACTGCTGTGTGTCAGCAGGCACCACAGCATGCAATACGCCGCTCAAACCGCCGATGATGAACATAGTGATAAAGCCAAGGGCCATCATCATAGGCGTGGTAAACCTGATAGACCCACCCCATAGTGTGCCAAGCCAGTTAAAAATTTTGATACCTGTAGGTACAGCAATGAGCAGCGTGCTGATAGCAAAGAAGGAATCAGCAATCGGCCCAAGGCCTACAGTAAACATGTGGTGGCTCCAGACTCCGAAGCCCATGAATGCTATGGAGATCACCGCGTAAACCATAAACGGGTAACCAAATAATGGTTTGCGAGAGAACACTGGGATGACTTCAGATACTATGCCCATCGCAGGCAATATCAATATATAAACTTCCGGATGGCCGAATATCCAGAAAAGGTGCTGCCACAATATCGGGTCGCCGCCATCTCCACCAGCGACTGCCGGTATGAAGAAGTTGGTGCCGAACTGTCGGTCAAACAGCAGGAAAACCAGGGCGACCGTAATAACTGGGAATGCCAGCACCATCAGAGTAGAGGTTACCAGGGTAGTCCAGGTAAACAATGGCATCCGCATCAGCCTCATACCGGGGGCGCGTAAATTAACGATCGTCACTATGAAATTCAGTGCACCAGCTACTGAAGATACGCCCAGAACCAAAAGCCCGGCTACCCAGAAGTCCACCCTATGGTTGCCAGAAAACGTATACGCTGTGAGATTGGAGTATCCAAACCAACCTACATCAGGCAACCCGTCAACAAAGAAACTGGAGTACATCAGAATCCCACCGAATAAAAATACCCAGTAGCTGAAAGCGTTAAGCCTGGGAAACGCGACATCGCGAGCGCCTATCTGAAGAGGAATGATAAGGTTAAAAAATGCAACGCTCGCGGGCATAACCACGAGAAATATCATCGTGGTGCCATGCATCGTGAAGAGCTGATTGTAAGTATCCGCACCTATGAGTGTACTGTTAGGAGACGCTAACTGCATGCGCAGCAGGAGCGCTTCGATGCCTCCTACCAGAAAGTAAAAGATGGAGGTCATGCCATAAAGGACGCCGATCCTCTTATGGTCTATGGTCGTAATCCAGCCCCAGATCGTATTCGATTCTGTTGCGGGTCTTAATGTTTGTGTTATTGCTGCCACAGAAACCCTCGCTTCGTTTACTTCAGGCTTTCAAGAAAAGCCACTAGCACATTTATTTGTCCATCGGAAAGATTCATATTAGGCATCGAGTAGCCGGGCATTGTTCCCATGTTCGGCTTAACTGCTGCCGGGTCTTTCAACCATTTAGCCATCGACTCAGGGGTATTGTCCAACATTCCTGCGGCAATAGTAGTACGACTCCCTATATGAGAGAGGTTCGGCCCGATCTTACCGCGTGCGGCCGGTACACTCTCCACTGTATGGCAGCCTATGCAGGCGCTTCGGGAGAATAACTCCTTACCCTGTATAGCGAGTTCTGTCGTAGGTGCCGGAGCAGGCGCTTGCTGTGCCTTGAGCCATGCATCGTAGTCTTCTGGCGTCTGGGCCATCACTCGTAAATGCATATTCGCATGTGACAAACCGCAAAACTCCGCACACTGACCAAGATATGTTCCCACCTCAAGAGCAGTGAACACACGGCGGTTTGTATGGGTAGGAATCACGTCTTGTTTGCCGGCAAGCTGCGGGACCCAGAAACTATGTATTACGTCAGCAGATTCAAGTAACACGTTTACCTGCCTACCAACGGGAATATGCAATTCGTTTGCGGTTACTATCTTCTCTTCAGGGTATTCAAATTGCCACCACCACTGGTGAGCAGTTACCTTTATAGTTAGAGCGCCGGGGCCGGCAGGCTGTGCGAATTTATGTATCTGTGATAATGTGGGTACCGCTATCCCAGCCAGCAAGAGGATTGGTATGATCGTCCAGACAAGCTCCAGCTTGGTATTACCATGGATCTGTGCGGGCTTAGCCTGTCCTGCTTTAGCTCTGAAGCGGAACAGCGCAAAGATGAGCAAGCCCTCAACAAATACGAATACTACCCCTGCGATCCAGATTATTGGAACGAAAAGGGACTGAATCTCGCGAGCGTGATCTCCCTTGCCACCGAAAATTGATTGAGGGGTGGAAGTGGTTTTTTGGCAGGCTATCAATAGGAGAGCGCTGAACAAAAATAATGCGACAAGTAGAGCCTTGGTGCGCCAGCGACTGACCTTTGGCATTAGCCTCTCCAAACTTAATTCACGAAGTTGGTTAAAAGTTTCACATACTTTTAACATAGGATTATGGGTTCGTCAAGGTCATTGACCGATGAAATCTCATCGTGACACAATAAACATCTCTTAGAAAACCGATATTTATGAGTTTAATCAAAAGAACATTACCCAAATTTCTTACGATTGTGATCGGCTCCATCTTACTAACAGCATGCGCTCAAACCACGCCTGACAGCCAGACTCCGAAATTCAATCTGGATAATTCCATATCTCCATCCCAGGCCAACAGTCGTGTTGGAGACAGAATGGTAGTCTGTGGAAAAGTGATCGAGGCTTACCATACAAGAGCTGTAGGAGGCAGCCCGACTTTTCTTAACATGGACACCAGTGGAAAAGACAACTTCAACATCGTTATATGGGGCAAGGACAGGAATAACTTCTCGGATTTTCCGGAAGTGCTGTATGATAGCCGTAATTTGTGCGTGCGGGGTCTGATCGTGAGCTTTCAGAGTGTGGCTGAGATACAGCTGCGAAGTCCGTCACAAGTACTGGTGATAAATTGAGTCCCAAGCGAATCAGACCATTAAAATCTCTTTCTTCCATAGCAGCTCTTACCGGCGCAGCCGCACTCATAATAGCCGCCATATGGGTCTTTCAATCAAACTCAAAGAGTGAGACTCCGACTATCTACAGGCAAGGCTTTGAGACTGCACATGTGGCCAGGGTTATAGACGGTGACACTATCGAGCTTACTGACAAATCTGTTATCCGGTACTTAAGCATGGACACACCTGAGACAGTAAAACCAGGCAGCCCTGTCGAATGTATGGGACCGGAGGCGAGCGCCCGCAACAAGCAGCTGGTCGATGGTAAGACTATCGAGATACTTGCCGACAAGGAAGACACAGACAAATACGGACGAAAGCTGCGGTATGTGTTTGCGGACAAAACCTTCGTTAATGCACAGCTTATCTGGGAAGGACTGGCACGCGCATCGATTTTCGATCCTCAGGAGCGCTTCGCCCAGACAATCGTACAATTCGAGCGTGCGGCACGTGAGGCGCAGCGCGGAGGATGGAAGGCATGCGGATGGCAGTAAGAATAAATACTTGTATGTACATACGGAGGACCTATGCTTAAGCTAAAGTTGCTCTCTGCAAAACCCTCGAAAGAGGACGGCTTTCGCGTCTTCAACGAAAAGTCGCTTCCTAAAGGCGTGACCCTTAAATCTGCAAATATAGATTCATGGCCAAAAAGCTTTATTCCAAATCTTGCACTTACTCCTAAAACCTCCTGGGACACTTTCAGCCGAAACTACCGCAAGCAGCTGAAAGCGCCTGCCACTAAAAAACTCGTCGCACAGCTGGCGAAGCAGAGCGAGACGGAAAACGTCACGCTTCTTTACACGTCAGCAAACCCTAACAAGTCCTATGCATCTGTATTGATGGGTGAAATCGATGAGCACGTTCGCCTGCGGCCGGAAGCGCTCCGTGAATTCGATACGCTGACGTATATAGCGGCACGACTGCGGGCTCCAGACGGCTGCCCCTGGGATAAAGCACAGTCCCACGAGAGTCTCGGCAAATACCTGATCGAAGAAACTTACGAAACGCTAGATGCCATTGAAGGCTCGTCCAAAAGGAACCTGCGGGAGGAACTGGGCGATGTACTCCTGCAAATAGCACTTCATTCCCAAATTGCGTCAGAAAACAAGGATTTCAATTTCAACGATGTGATCGAAGGCCTCAACCGCAAATTGATCCTGCGGCATCCGCACGTTTTCGGCGATGAGATAGCCGAATCTCCAGAAGAAGTTGAGAGAAACTGGGAGAAGAACAAGAAGAAAGAGAAAAAGACCAAGTCTGTCCTTGAAGGCATGTCCAGAGCGATGCCCGGCTTAAGCTACAGCCAGGAAGCCCAGCACAGGGCCGCGCGTATAGGTTTTGAGTGGCCTGATATTTCAGGCGTATGGGAAAAATTCGACGAAGAGATGAATGAATTACGTAACGCGAAAAATCAAGCGGAACGTGAGCATGAGATGGGCGATATTTTTACGTCCCTCGTCAATATCTGCCGGTTCATGAAGATAGACCCTGAGCAAGCCGTGAGAAAAGCAAACCAGCGCTTCTACAATCGGTTCACGCTGGTGGAGAAGATGACATCCGATTCAGGTATGGATATAACCAAAAGCTCGCTGGATCAACTCAATGTCCTGTGGGAAAAAGCCAAGTTACAGCTAAAAGATAATGTCTATTAGCTCCGTTTGCTCTTAATAGTCCCTTTCTGATAGAGTCCGTGCCATCCTAAGAGACTGGGATTGCGCATGTTTTCTCCCTTCGTATTCATCAGGTCAGTCGCGACCATCACTGCAAGCCACGTTAAAGCGCACAAGCGCCTTTGGCTCGCTCTGGCGTTTGGCCTGTTCACGCCCGTTACTATCCTGGCTGCGCTTGCCTTCTACTAGGGCTCCTTGAAGGAAATAGGCATATCTGTAGTGAAGGACCGGACTGACCCAGTAGACCTGAGTCTGCAAATGGTGAGCCACAACGAACACTCTGATTGATTATCGTCGTCTTAATCCGACTGAAAAGCCTTTTAGCGTAGATACGGCCTTCGCCTTGAGAGAAGCGTCCGTATTCAAGAGTCAGTTTCTGATTTGGTTGACGATGAACGTAACTCTTTCCCGCCATTTGCATTAGGTGGCACAAACAATCTTCAACTCAGAAACCCAGAAGTTGTAGGGAGAGAAGTACGCGAGAAATTTGGCGTGCCGTTCGCCTCTCAACGCAAGTGGCGCGACTTCGGTTTAGCATTCCGCAATTGGAG
>SHYL01000056.1 GCA_009692825.1 Dehalococcoidia bacterium
CAGTTAACACCGGCGTAGCTGCCTTCAGCCCTTCCACTTCCTTGCGGAGCCTCTCGACCTCGGTGTTGTTTGAGCACCCAACAGCGAGCACGAGCATCACGACGGCAGCGAGGATGGGGAGGCGGTGCAGGTTCATGCCCCACATTCTACAGCGCGGCTCAGGGGCGGCGGGCACCGCCTCGTGGCATGCTTCATCACTCGGTTCCGGGGAGAGGACAGCGTGAAGGCTCCGCGGAAGGGAAAGCCAGTCTTTCTACTCATTATTTACCTCACAATTTTCGAGTCGTTTGTCCTATGGCGTAGTTCTCGATGCATCCCTGCGCCACGGCAAAACTAACGACGCTCTTTGCTGTCGCTGACAATTATTTCTGCCCAGCTCGGCGCGTCCATTACCTTTGCCCACCAGGCGTAGAAGTCACGCTGATTCAGTTCACCAGGCGACGGTACAAGAGTACCTGGGAATTCCTCACGCGTCATCTCTTGACCAAGCCTGAGTTGCACATTCTGAAGGTACCGTCGCCCAATCAAGCTTTTACTTACTGTAGTACATGCGATATAGTTGTCGCCGTCGTCGATTTCGATACTTCCGTTTGGCCCATGGGATCTAGTCTCGTACGTTCTCATCGCATCTTTAACTTCCTGTGGGGCGTCCTTGTCCACCATTAGATACAGCCAGGCCTCAGTTTTGGTTGGACCACGTGGGTGCCAGGTCCTCGCTGTTCCATTCCAGGAAAAGTTTGGGAAAATGCTAAAGAAGCCAGAGGAGCCAGCGTTATCCGCTCTGATGTCCCCAAGTCGCTTGCGGAACTCGTCCAAGTGATTCACATAGTATCTTGCTTTGATCTCAGAGGGCAGGGGATCGGATGCTTTCCTTCCAATTCCGTATCCACTCCCGCCGATACTGACCACCCCATGACCGTTTCCTGGGCTTACCTGCCAAGCCTTGGAGTTGGGTGCTGTGTCTGCTGGTTTGGTTTGGTTGGGAGCGGATCCTTTTCCATGACTCGACATAGGCCCGAACTTGGCATCCCTCCGGAGTTTATCAACTGAACCATGAGTGACGCCAAAATGATAGCTGTCTCCTCCGATGTTATCTGTTGGAAACTTCCAATTAGTATTTAAGACCCACTTTTGAGCGCAGCCTGTTACTTCCATACCACCAGAACGCCCATCGACAGTCATGTCAAGGTACCACACCATGTTGCCAAGGTAGTCAAGAAGTGAAGGTGCCGTTGCGTCCCATGTGCCAAAAACCAAGCCCTTGTATGAGGTGATTTGAGCGACCTGAACCAATCCCCAATGAGACCTATCCAACTCCTCGAAGTAGGCTTCCTTGTAGCCTGGTACACCAACGAGCTTCCCATCTGTGGCGAACGTCCAGCCGTGATAGGTACACATGAAGGATGGTGCGTTCCCGAAGTCTGCCCTGCAAATACGATTTCCTCGATGCCTGCACATATTCAGGAAAGCATGTAGTGTTCCTTTTGAATCCCGTGTCAACAGCACAGGGTCTTCTCCCATATAAGTTGCCACAAAATCGTTAGGTTTTGAGATTTGGCTTTCGTGACCGAGAAAAAGCCAGCAACGACCAAAAACCTGTTCAAGTTCTTGCTGGTAAATATCCTTGTCAGCGAAAATGCTGCGATCCAAAAGTCCTGCGCCTTTAGATACCAACCCTTGAGCGTTAACTTTTGTTACCATATCTATCTCTCCATAATCTTTTAACTTGAAATTTCAACACAAGTAATTGGCATCGATTATGCACTATTGTCATTTTCAATGGAGAGAACAACGTCGAAAATGTTGTCTCCCGAAGGATCGAGAAGACTCGAAAAGCCCTCACTCAGACCACCCGGCCCTGCAAAGATGTCAACTACAGGAATCTGGCGATTTACTCTTAACTTGTTCACCAAATTCGCTTATCTCTTTATTAGTTAACTGAGTCGGTTTAGGAGCATCATCTCAAAGAAACTTTGACAGTAAAAGGGAGAGACTGTTTATCACCATTGAACAAACATTGGCATGACGACGTGGATATATTCGTCCTTGCCTTCCTGCTTAATGACGCCAGGGCTAGAAGGACTGCTCGTTTCTAGAACGATTTTGCCTTTTTCCAGTACTGCCAGGACTTCTGATAAATATCGGCTGTTGAAAGCAACCTTAGATGCATCTCCAGCTACGGTGGCATCAATGTCCGTGTGATTATCGCCTATCTCTTCAGAACGTCCCGAGATGTTCATGCGCGCCCCATCGCCTTTACCGCCTTCAGCTGGCATAACCTGCAAGCGTATGATGCCGCTCGCGTCTTTAGCGAAAATAGCGGCTGCCTTGGTCGCCTTCAAGAATTCGCCAACATCTACAGTCGTCTTTGTGACGGAGTTTGCGGGTATCAACTGCTTGTAATTAGGAAAGGTTCCCTGAATCAATTGGCTCACAAGCTCAACGTTTTTCATTAAGAATAATATCTGGCTCTTATTGGCGCTGATGGTAATTTCTACAGGGTCAGTCTGATCAGCAAGCAAGCGGCCTAATTCAAGTAAGGCTCGTGCTGGAACAATGACTGTGAAAGAATCCTGAACCTTCGTAGCTACTTTTGCCTTCTGAACGGCGAGACGAAACCCATCCGCGGCAACCATAGTCATCTGATCCCCATCGAACTCCATAAGCACACCTGTAAGCACTGGCCTGCTGTCCTCAACCGCGGCCGCAAAGGCAACCTTGGTAATGGCCTGGCGCAGGACGTCCGGCTCCAGCTTCACCTTCTGACCGCTCTTAACCTCGGGTATGGGAGGAAAATCGTCAGCGTCCATGCCTGATATACGCGCATCGTAACGTGCGCACTTGAACTCAAGCGCGCGACCTTTCGGCGCTAACGACACGTCTATTTTTTCTGCAGGGAGCGAGTTTACAAATTCGTTCAGTAGCCTGGCAGGTACCGTTATGGAGCCTTCCGACTCAATTTTCGCACCTATCCAACAGCTGATAGCTATCTCAAGGTTAGTAGCTGAAAGCTTCAGCTGAGATCTGTCCGTCGCAAGTAAAACGTTATTAGTGATAGGAAGTGTTGTGCGGGTTGCGACAGCCCTTCCAACTATATTAAGTCCCTTACTAAGGTTTTCTTGCAAACAGGAGAGTTTCATAACGAGAATCCTTCCAAGCTAATTGTAAAATCGCTTCGTGTACCTGTACTAAGTGATGGTAGTATAAACTAACGTTATTGTACCCTCAACCTCATTTTTAACTCCTGTTTGTAATGAATCCTCACGGGCAGCAAATTTGGAATTTTTCAATTCTCTCGTTGATGTATATAAGAAGATACCTAATGGAGGAATCGCATGGCTAGTATTTTTAGGATAAAAGTTTTCCAAATCGCCCTAGTACTGGGCATCTCGCTAGTAGCGACTTCCTTATTCATTAGCCATACGCAGGCCCAATCCAGTATCACAATCGTTTCAGAAAGTGTTCAAAACGGCTGGCCTGATAAGCTCGACTTTACATTCGAAGTGCAAAGTGCGGCACAGATAAACGATGCCCGTCTAAATTATTCGTTAGGATCAGGTCGTAGTACAGCATTTACCAAAGGAGAAGTGGGAAAACTTCCATCTGGTAATACGAAAGTAACCGCAACGATAAAAACGGGAGGCACTTCATACCAACCTCCGGGAACCCTGTTCACATACTGGCTCTCAGTTGGAACGCCAGCGGGGGATATCGAGGGAGCACATAAGGACTATCTCTACCTGGACTCACGCTTTGACTGGAAAACCGACATATCAAAAGAAAATGTCACTATCCTTTACCACGGACCTGTTAGAGCTCGGGCGCAGCTCGTTTTGGACTCGATCGCGGAAACAAAAGTAAATATGAGCCCCGTCCTTGGTGTAAGCGTAGATTCTCCTGTAAGAATCATTCTTTACAACAACGTTGTTGAGATGCAGCCCGTCCTGCCATTCGTAAGCGTCACTTTAGGCAGTACTCTTATCACTGAGGGTCAGGCATATGGTGAGCAAGGCGTAACTTTTGTGCTGGGGCAATCGAATGTACGAGGTGTTGCCTCGCATGAATTCACTCACCTTATGGTCGACAAAGCGGCCGGCACGCATGGTGGATTAGTGCCAAGCTGGCTGAATGAAGGCCTCGCGGAGTTCGGGAATCTGGACCCTGGAGTTGAATATGACAAATCTCTCGCAAACGCGCTTAGACAGGACCATATATTGCCTATATCCCAACTGGCAGCCAGACAGGGTAATGCAGAGGATGCGATACTGCTATACGGACAAGGCAGGAGCATCGTCAAGTTTATGGTCAATACATATGGCCCCGATAAAATGGCTCAGATATTCAAGAATATCTCGAGCGGAGATGTTCTGAACAAAGCCGTAACGAAGGCATATGGATTTAACATGATTAAACTTGAGAATAACTGGCGGGCCACTCTCGGGCTCCCACCAATCACGGATACAGGCCTTGGACTAGCGCCTACCCAAGCACCGATTCCAACCGTTCCCCTTCTGGGGTCTCAACCTACGCAAGCAGCGGCTTCACCAACACCGAAGCCTTCCGCAAACGGCGGAGGCGGCGGATGCACCGCGCTAGGCGAGCATGCAAGCACTGACGTTATGATGCTCGCGCTCCCAGCGATGCTGGCATCGGGCGCAATTTTCGTGAGGCGAAGGAAAAGAAACAAATAGTCGGTCTTAATTGTTTCTAATTTGCACCTGAATTGTTTAAGATATAGCAGATGTACTAATGAGGTCATGAGGGTCAAAGATGAAGTTTGCAAACCGTATCGATAAACTCCCCCCTTACCTTTTTGTCGAGATAAGCAAAAAGATAGCCGCCAAGCGCGCAAAGGGGATAGATGTAATCTCTTTCGGCATCGGCGACCCTGACATACCTACGCCCAGCCACATAATAGATTCGCTTATCGCTGCTTCCAAGGTGCCGGCTAACCACCGCTATCCAGAAAGTGAAGGTTTGCCAGAATTCCGCAAGTCGGTAAGGGACTGGTACCAGAAAAGATTCGGGGTAACTCTCGACGCGGATAAAGAAATCCTGCCGCTTATCGGTTCAAAAGAGGGCATAGGACACATAGCTTTATGTTTCATAGACCCAGGCGATATCGCTCTCGTCCCTGACCCGGGCTACCCCGTCTATTCCGTAGGCACGATGCTCGCCGGAGGCCAGAGCTACTACCTCCCTTTGCATGAAGAGAACGGCTTCCTGCCAGACCTGGACGCAATCCCAGAAGATATTGCAAGAAAAGCGAAGGTGCTGTGGCTGAATTACCCCAACAACCCTACAGGAGCCATTGCGGACGCGGCGTTTTTCGAAAAAGCCGTCCGTTTCGCCAAGAAATATGACATCGCCATCTGCCACGACGGCCCGTATAGTGATGTGGCGTTCGATGGCTACAAACCCATTAGCTTCCTGCAAACGCCAGGCGCGATGGACGTAGGCATAGAATTTCACTCCCTATCAAAGACCTTCAATATGACCGGCTGGCGGATCGGAATGGCCGTCGGCAACGCACAAATAATCAACAGCCTTATGCGCGTGAAATCCAACCTGGACTCAGGTATACCTCAGGCAATACAACAGATGGGAATCGCGGCGCTGAAAGGGCCGCAGGACGCAATCGCAGAACACAACCGAATCTACCAGCACAGGCGGGATAAACTCTGCGCAGTACTAAACCAGATGGGTCTCAAAGTGAAACCGCCTAAGGCAAGCCTTTATATATGGGCCCGTATCCCTGATGGAATCACTTCTGCCGATTATGCGACACGATTGCTGGAAGAGGCTGATACGGTAGTAACGCCTGGCCGCGGTTATGGGCAGGCCGGCGAAGGATACATCCGATTTTCTCTTACGCTGGACGATAAGAAATTCAATGAAGGCCTCGCCAGACTCTCAAAATTTGGCGACAAAACATCGAAAACGGTGAAGGTATAGCACGAACATTTACCACCGCCAACGCACGTGACAGGGCAGTCCTTGTAGGCACTTACGTAAAGGGCAGCCGCAATAACGGCTGGGATATGAAAGACGCCCTTGACGAGCTTGGGCAGCTTGCGCAAACGGCTGGCGCAAAAGTCGTTGGCTCAATCACCCAGAACCTAGATCACCATACCCGCACATATATCGGCAAAGGCAAGCTAGAAGAACTGATGGCACTACAGGAGCAGTTAAAGTCCGACGTGGCTATCTTTGATGATGAGCTTTCCCCCGACCAGCAAACGTATCTAGAAGAACTCCTGAAGACAAAGGTT
>SHYL01000010.1 GCA_009692825.1 Dehalococcoidia bacterium
ATGGTGCCGAGGAAGAGACTCGAACTCTTACGACTTACGTCACCACCCCCTCAAGATGGCGTGTCTACCAATTCCACCACCCCGGCAGGTACCACTTCATTCGGTTGCTGTGCGCTTGTTAGTTCCTGTCCTGCGTATCGCTTGACCAGATCACGCGTGCGCCTTTGCCTCCGCGCGACCAGCGCCAGCCGCTCCGGCCCAGCTTCGCCAGTATCAGCAGCCTTGCGCCGGCTACGATGAAGGCTATCGGCATCACAATCGACCACTTATCCAGCAGCCAGGCCATGCCTATCGCTATCAGGAGCATTCCAAGCGTCAAATTTCGCCTCGTTTCAATATGGCAGGAGTGGCAGGATTCGAACCCACGACCCGCGGTTTTGGAGACCGCCGCTCTACCAACTGAGCTACACTCCTAAGTAATGCGACCCAAAAGGGCAACTGCAAGTATAGCAATCGCCAATCTATAGCGACAAGTCTTATCCCTTCATCTTCTCATTAAGCAGTTCCAGATACTCTCCCAATGACCTACCTGTATTCGTAAGTTCCAGTATCGCGTATGCCGTTGCATCAACGATATCGTCGTGCGGCGCGAGCAGAGAGCCGCACGACATGCGCCTCGAACTCCGCCAGCTGTACTGATTTCGCCGGCACCATAACTTCGCTCCTATCGAAGTACGGCGTCATAGTCCTGGATCGCATCATCTTGATGCCGCGCTCTGCGTGTGCGCGTCGTGCCGCCCCTACAGGGATTTCGTTCGTGTGTCTCAGCTTTTGCAGCAGTGGCGTCCTTGATTCGGCGTCTTCCACCGCGACTGAGCCCGGCTTCCATCGCGTGCACTACTTTAAAACCGTGCGCTCCAGTTCAAGCGACTACGTCCTAGCGTGCAGCATCTCCTTCAGATATATGCGTCTCTGCGTATCCTTGCCCGCCGTTATGCATACAGAGAAATCGTTGTCCCGTCCGGTCTTCAACGCCGTATCCCACGCCTGCACTGTGGTGACTAGCTTCTGGAGCTCAATGCACTGGTTATACCCGAGCCAGTGTGTCTCGAACACATACCCGGTCAACGATTGCGTATCGCTCATGAACATACAGTTGAATATGGCGGTGGCCAACTCGCGCCGTTTAGCCTCCGGACACGCGCACTATCTTTATCAGGACCTCAGTTACCGATGAAATCAGTACCGCTCCTGGCAGCACTAGGAATATCCCTATGACTACCAGTGACCCAGTTTCCACATCGTTAATGGACTTGTACCTTGGAGAATTCCTGTAGTCTGAGCTGTTTTTCTAATCAATTCCCCACACAAATTATTAAATTCAATCTTATAACAGTCTGTAATATGCCTCGTCTTCCTCAAAACTCAAGCATTCCTTAACAATTGTTCTGTACAATACCCCTGATAAACCATTTAAGCTGGAGAGTGAACCTTGGACCGTAAGATTCTAGTTATCCTCTGCGTGAGCGGTGCCCTGTCCCTGACTTTGGCGCTTTCCACAATGTCCGTAGCACTGGCAAGAACTGGTAGATCAAATCAACAGCAGTTTGGGCAAACAAGCGTGACAGCCTCTCAGGAGGGCCAGCAAAAGCCTGGCGACCATAAAGGATTTTTGGTCAGCGGCACCGTTAAATCAGTCTCGCCGACGTCCATTGTCGTTAACGATTCAACCGGCAAAGACGTGACTGTGACTGTAAATGGCGATACCGGCTTCACTGTTAAGGGTGCCGTTGATAAAACGATCTCGCAGATTCTCGTCGGCCAGAAAGCCACCATATTTCAGGACGCTGACGGCGTAGCAAAGATGATCGTTAGTAGCGTAATGCCGAAGCGGCCTGAGTTGCCCGGCATGGGCCGGATGGGTCCCCGCCGCGGTCCTGAAGGCCTGGGTGGTGGCCCAGGCAGACCTCGCATGGGTCTGAGTGGTCCTGGTATAGGCATGTCAGCATATGCTGGACTTGGCACGGTCGCACAGATTAGCGACACCAGCATAACCATTACGCTCGCGCATCCTGCAAGTGGTGGCGCCGCAACTGAGACATACTTTATAAACGGCGATACAAAAATCATGCCGGTCGCCGGCCAGACCAAGATAGCCGTTGGAGATAATGTTCTTGTCGTCCCAGATGAGGGCAAAGTCGCTAAGAGCATCATGCGCTCTCCTGCTATGCACAAGCCCGCTAAGACGCCAGCTTCAACATAGAATAACCTCAAGAATAGCCCTAGGCCCGTGTAAATTTTGGGCCTGAGTTTATCACACCAAACCTCTTTATTCATAGCTGTCATGATTTCACGTCACGGGGTTATAATTTGAATCGGTTCGTGATAATCAGTTCATTACAGATAGATTCGGGGGAATCATGACCACACAGCAAAAGTTACCCATCGTTTACACCATCCGCGGCTGCGACGCGTGCACGAAGCTTATGAACAAGTGGAACGCTGAAGGCATAGCCTATGAAGAGCGCCGCGCGGAGCTTGACCAGAAGACCTACGACGAAGCGATCTCATATGGCCATACTGTGCCTATCGTTGTTTATCCTGATGGCCATGTCGAAGAGGGTTTCGAGGGCGGCATCGGCTGCTACATCATCTAACCGCTAGGCGATATACCCAAACGCGAAGATGAATCCCGCCCTGCATCCAAAGGACCAGCCGGCACAGTACCCGGCCCATTTTGCGGCGGCCGAAATGTTGCCTTCAATGAAATATCACGCAAGGGGCACTGCCGCAATAAGAGTTGTGATAAACATTTGCCTGCGCCCAGCTACGGTCCCGGTGGTAAACCAGGAACTCCGATGGGGTGATACTCGTGGTTTTCCAGGTTACTTAGACGTAAAGTCTATTGAAGATCGCAACGTGGACCGTTAACTCCATACGCGCAAGGCTAGATCGTCTGCAGACGTGGTTGTTAGCTAATCAGCCTGACTTGCTCTGCCTGCAGGAGCTTAAAGTCGCCGAGGATGCGTTCCCATTAAAGCCGATTCGTAAGGCTGGTTATTACGTATCCATGAACTGTCAGAAGACGTATAACGGCCTTGCTATCCTCTCAAAAACCGAACCTGTTGATGTGAGAAGCGGCTTTGCGGACGGTATTGAAGACGCTGAGGCGCGGCTCATGTCCGCTACGGTTGACAGCGTCCGCATTATCTCTGACTACATCCCAAATGGTGATACTACAGCTTCCGACAAATATGCTTGGAAGCCTGAATGGCTCGGCAGGCTAAAAACCTAACTCTCGAAAGTAGATACCACTGCTGAATAAAATGGTTATCTGCGGCGACTTTAACATCGTTCCAGCCGCCATCGACGCTGCGAGGCCTGAATCATGGGAAGGCAGTGTTCTCTACAACGAGGATCTCAGGCGGGAGTTCTGTCTTATTCAGGAGCTTGGCTGGGTCGATATCTTCCGTCGGCATAAACCTGAGGCTGGACTGTATTCATGGTGGGACTACCGTCAGCTTTCATTCCAGCGCAACGATGGCCTACGTATAGGCCGCATTCTTGCTACCCATGCCCTGGCGCCATCTAGCACCGGTGCTGGCATCGATAGAGAGGCGCGCAAAGGCGGGAAGCCCCTCCGATCACGCGCCGGTGTGGGCAACCTTCGACGTTAAATAGTGCCTAACTTGTCTCATCGTATCGCTTCCGCCACACTCCGCTGAGCGAACGCTCGCCGTCGACCATGCCCTCCGCCGCTTTGCGCAGGCGTGAGCTCATCGCGAACACCCTCAGCGACAGAGACGGGAAGTTGTAGAGCAGGAACTTCATCCCCCGCACATCCGCGTATTCCCTTGCGAGCGTTTCATTGAGCACCGTCGTATAGCCGTCCAGGTCCTTGGCTTCGCCGCGCAGGTACTTCTTGATAACGCTTGCGGCCAGCTCAGCGCTTTTGAGCGCGAACGCTATCCCCTCGCCGAACACTGGTTCCGCCAGCCACGCCGCGTCTCCTACCAGCAGTGCGTTGCCCTTGTTGACCGCTTGCCGCGAGCCCCCGGCCGGCACACGCTGGCCGACTAACGGGCCGGCGTTTTTAATATCTAGGCCGCGCTTCTTCGCGAACGCACCCAGTAATTGTTCCAGGTTGTGATATTTATCCTTGCGCCCGGTAACCACGCCTACGTTATAGTACCTGCCCTTCGGGAATACCCATCCGTATCCGCCCGGCACGTCAAAGTCCACGACCGCTGAGTCGCCGTACGGATAATGCTCCATTGGTGCGTTCAGCTCTATGCCCAGCAGATGCTCGAAAGCATTGCGTCTTTTGATGCCCGCCCACTGAGCCGTCTTGCCCTTCGCCCCGTCTGCGCCGACTAGCGTTCTGGCCTCATATTTGCCATTGTTGGTTGTGATGATGGCCTTGCTGTCAGTCATCTCAACATTAGTGACTGATTCATCTTGAAATAGCTTTGCGCCGCTGGCTACCGCTTTTTGCGCCAGCCGCTGGTCGAACTCCGAGCGCTCCACCATGTAAACGGGCGATTTGTCCGTGTTCATAACCACGTCTTGCTTGCCGCGGAGGATGTGGACGCTGCGAACTGTCTCTTTTATGAGGTCGTCCACTGGAAAATCGAGCAGTTGTATGCCCTTTGGCGTGATGCCTCCGCCGCATGGTTTGTTCCGCGGCAGACGGCTCTTTTCGATAAGCGCCACGCTGTGGCCGCGGCTGGCAAGTTTATATGCCAGGAATGCTCCCGCTGGCCCGGCCCCGACTATCGCAACGTCATAATATTCCATTAAAGTCCCCGTGTTAGGCTTGGATTGCTGATGGACTATCGGATATAGTACCAGTAGCTCGAATTTGCTCGGAGGGAATATGGCCTATTACTTAATGCTTAGCAAGTTAACCGATAAAGGCAGGCAGACGCTCAAGGAGAACCCTGACCGCGTTTTGGAAGTCAATAAAGAAGTCGAAAAGATGGCCCCGAACACCAAAGTGGTTTCTCAGTGGTGGCTGCTCGGACCGTACGACTTCGCTACGGTGATAGAGGCTCCTGATAACTGGCACATGGGCGATATCGCTCTGGACCTTGGCGCTCGAGGTACGGTTGAGACACTTACAATGCCTGCTCAGCGGACCGAGGATTTCGTTAGTTTCATCAAGGCTAACGCCCGCTTCCACAAGAAGGGCTAGTCAGCTAGAAGTTACGCCTGGGATAAGAGCCGAAGAGCTTGAACATGCTCGACTTATTTTTCACGATATGGAGTGTTTCGGCTACGGCCTTATCCTTGCGGTGGCCGTTGAGATCGATAAGAAATACATATTTTCCTAGCGCTTCTTTTGACGGGCGGCTCTCGATTTTGGCAAGGTTTATACCTCGCCTGGCGAACTCGCCCAGCACGCCATAAAGCTGGCCCGGCTTGTCCTCACTGAACATGAATGCTATCGAAGTCTTGTCGTCACCACTAGGCTCTGCGTCTATGTGAGATAGCACCACGAACCGCGTGACGTTGTTGGGGTTGTCTTGCACGTTTTTTGCGACTATCGCCACCCCAAACAGCTCCGCTGCCCGGGAGGATGCTATCGCAGCTGCTGGGATGCTGGACTTCTTCATATCTTCCACCGCTGCCGTCGTGCTCAATGATGCCAGCGTCTGCACTCTGGGGAACACGCGCTCAACGAATCGTCTGCACTGCCCCAGCGCCTGAGGGTGGCTGTAAATCACCGCTATATCTTTGGTCTCGGTGCCCTGCTTGGCCAGCACGCAGTGGTTTATAGGTATGACGATCTCGCTCTTGATCTGCAGGCGCGATTCGTGTATCAGCAGGTCCAGCGTGTCATTCACTGACCCCTCGATGCTGTTCTCGATTGGAACTATGCCTTCGTCTGCCATGTGCTTATCCACCGCGTCCATCACGGCGCTGTGGCTTGGCATGGGCACCAGGTGGGCGTGTGGGTTATATGTCAGCGCGGCCTCTTCGCCGTACGTGCCTGCGGGACCAAGGAATGCGATTTTAGTCAATAGAAAATCCTCTTTCAGCGTGGAATCAAGCAATTGTACCGCAGGTGTGTACTTTTCCGTAGCTTTATACCAACACTCATAGCATCCAAATATCGGTTCATACGGGATGTACAGAAGGATGCAACCTTTCTGACGGGGTGAGCGAGGGGTGTCCCCTCGGCTTAATTAAAGTCCCCTTCCAGAAAGTACTCTTTCAAGAGTGGAAGGGGGTCAGGGGCTGGCTGATACGCTTATATAAAAACCTTTGAGGAACCATATACAAAATTGTTTATGTACAACGCCGCCTGTGATTAATTCAGCGTGTGTTTAAGCCATCGTGTTTCGCGCTAACATTTTTATTGTGTAATTCCATACTGCTGGCAGCCTGCTCAGGAGGCAGTACCACATTCTCAAAGTACTCTGTGGATCCAAGCAACGGCACATGCCATGGCATGTGCCGTCCAGTTTGGTGCTTCGCTCTTTGAGCTCGACAAGCTGGATATCATTCAGCCCATGGGCCAGATGGTTGGCGGATACGTTACTCCCATAGACCACGGCTACATGTTCGGCAAAGACGGATTTACTGCGGCAGATGATGCCTTCGCAGTCCAGTCGCCTGCCAAAGGCTACGTGGTTAATATCTCGATGACCCGGCGCGGCGATTTTATGGACCACGCTCTCACCATCGAGTTCACCTGTACGCATTACGTCTATTACTCGAACATGACGAGCTTCTCGCAAAAACTTATGGACGCGGACGGCGGGAAGATTGAGGATGGTAACTAGGGCTATATGCGTATGCCCGTTAGCGAGGGTGAAAGCGTTGGGAGAACCGGCAAATATGGCATCGACCTCTACGTATGGGACCTTGAAAAAACTTAACCGGTTTCGTCAACCGAGATAGCTACACAGACAGCGCGGCGATGAAAGTCCATTCTGCACAGCTCTTTGACTACCTAAAAGAGCCGCTAAAAAGTCAGCTTCTTGCCCACGACCTGCGCCAGGCTGAGCCGCGCTTCGGCAAAATCGATTACGACATTGACGGCCGGGCTGTCGGCAATTGGTTCTTGGAAGGCACAGGCGCTTATGACAATCATGGCGGCGGCGAAGATTATTGGGCGGGGCATCGATCTCTCGTTTACGACGCGCTGGACCCGTCAGGCGTCATGGTGTCGATAGGCGACTGGCAAGGACAGGCGCTTCAGTTCGGCGTTAAGGGCAACTCGCCTGACCCTGAAGACGTCAGTGTCGATAAGGGCATGGTCAAATACGAACTCGTCATGACGGATTACCTAGTTACCTCCACAGGCCAAAAGTGGGACAGGCAGCACTACGTGAATGGGCTTACCTTCGTGGACATCGATAACGTTCCCAGTGCCGTTAAAGGCGTGCTTGCCGTACAGCTGATAGAGTCGCGCAAGCTCAAAGTCGAAACGTTCCTGGGTAAGACAGCAGACCAGGTCACCGGCTTCACTGCCGCCGCCATAATCTACGAGAGATAACGCTTAGGTCTTACCGTTTTTCTTCGGGTACCCTACGATAAGTACATCGCCGCCTATCGTCTTCACGCGCGTCCGCTCCAGCCTCAGAGCCTGCGTGATGCGCCCCGGTCCCACGCCGCCCACCGCTGACGGTGCGCCTGCCCCGCCGATAACTATCGGCGCTATGAAAGCGTAGACCTTGTCGGCGAGCCCTTCGTCCAGCACGCTGCCCAGTACGGTCGCGCCGCCCTCGATCAGAATGCTCGTGACCTGGCGCTTGCCAAGCATATCAATTAACGCCGTCAGGCTCACTACGCCGGCCTTTGCGGGCAGTACGGCGATCTCTGCGCCGTTTTCCTTGAGCGCAATTGCCTTTGATGCTGGCATGGCTTTAGTAGTGGCAATCAGGCACTTGCCGTCCTGCTTCAGGACCTTTGCTTCGGCGGGCGTCCTGCCCGTGCTGTCGACTATTACACGGAGCGGCTGTCTGTTGATATCCCTGTCCCCGGCGTCCCGTGCTGTGAGCATCGGGTCGTCCTTGATGACCGTGTTCACGCCCACCAGTATCGCGTCCACCCAGTGCCGCAATTCTCTGTTCGCGTGAAATCTGGATTCTCCACTGCTTATCCAGTGCGAATCGCCCTCGCGTGTCGCCATCTTGCCGTCCAGGCTGCATGCAAACTTTGCAATAACGAAGGGCTTACCGGTGGTTATCCATTTCGTATGCGCCTCTACCATCTCATTCGCTTCATCTTCGTGCTCGCCAACGGTCACGCGTATGCCTGCGTCCCGCAACTCCTGCGCGCCTTTGCCTCGCACGTTTGGGTTGTGGTCCAGAGTGGCGATATGCACCTCGGCTACGCCTGCGCGGATGATGGCCTTTGTGCATGGCGGGGTCCGTTTGTTTGTGTGGCAGCATGGCTCGAGCGTGACATAGAGCGTCGCGCCGCGTGCGCTTGCGCCCGCATTCTTGAGCGCGTCGGCCTCGGCATGCGCTTGCCCCAGCGGCTGCGTGCGCCCTTCGCCGACTATGACGCCGTTCTTGACCAGCACCGCGCCTACGGCCGGGTTAGGGCTTGTGTATCCGCGTGCTTTCTTCGCAAGGCCTAATGCTCTTTTCATGTAATCCATATACCTAGGAGCGCTTACGTTTAACAGTTCAAGGTTTGTGATTGCTACCTGAGACTTCCCGTACTATCCGCGAGAATCCGAGAAGCCTGATGTCCCTGGCATGAAGTGCACTAATGGTTATATTTGCACGGAACGCTTCGCCGCCTTTTTGGTGCGTCTCCCTTGCTCATGATATATACCTGTCTTTGCCGCGGTAGCGAGTATTGTTTGTGGCTGTCCATTTGCAATATCTTCAGAAGAAAAGAGTATTGAGCAATATTTGCTGATTACTTCTTCTCTCTTATACCACTCTAGGTATTCTACATTCTTGTTCCAGGAAGTGACATCGCCTGAGGAATCTAAAAGGCAGATTGAGTAGTCCTTCAAATTCTCGACTAGTATTCTAAATCTATCTTCGCTTTCACGCAGGTCATTTAATGCCTCAATAAGATCTTTGGGGTGCCTGGCTACCTGATCCTCAGCCATCTTGCGTACTGTGATGTCCCTTATAAAAGTGATTGACCCCGGCTTTCCATGGTAATTGAAGGGTTTGGGATAACACTCAAGCACCCTGGGGTCTCCGTCAGATCGAGTGATTCGTAGAGTTACCGCTTCCTGGTTCTCCCGCACATTTTGATTAAATTCTTTAAGCGACTCCCTGTCCTCATCGACAATATATTTGTCCAGAGATGATTCAAGAGCTTCACCTATATTTGGGATTTTGAAAATATTCATTCATGCTTTATTTATGAAAACCGTCTTGCCTCCGGAGCCGATAGCAATCCCGTTTCTTACTTGTTCAAAGGCAATCCTCGCGAAAGCAATTTCTTTTTCAGGAGTCCAAATCGGATTACTTGCCATCATCCCACCACGTGACCATCAGTTTTCTACGTTGAAAGTGCACTTTAAAATTATTTAACAGCTATTCTTTACTTCGTGGTAAGTACCAGCTTGCGTCTGCCATCATGCCTTTGCCGGCGTCGCCTCTGCCGTCTTTGGTGCCGCATCTATCTTGCGTATCCCCGTTCCCACGAAGCCAACCCATATTAATACGGCCACGTATACCATCAGCCATACCGCTATCGCCGTTCTCAGGCCTATCCCGTCAGCCAGGAACCCCAGCGGCATCGCACCCACGAACGGGAATGACCCGCCAACATTCCACCACGAGAGCGATTTGCCCAGGTAGTCTTTGTGAGCTATCAGCTGCAGAAGCGTGCTGCCTACTGATACGAATACGCTTCTGCTCAGGCCCATGAGAAACAGCGCTACCAGGCTGCTCGCATACCACGGTGATGCTGCCATCGCGAGTATCCCCACCGCGTAAGTCGCGCCTGTTGTCAGTAGCACCACGTTCTTGTTTACCCTCTCTCCCAGTGATGCCAGCGCCATATTCCCGATTAGCGCGCCTATGCCTGCCGACATTAGCAGGAATCCTGCCGCTCTTGCTCCTAGGCCAAACTCATCCTTCACCAGCACCGGCACCATCTGCTGCGCCGGATGCGCGAAGAGCCCCATGATGCAGCCTATCGTGATTATCGAAAAGATGGCAGGCACGCTTTTGACATACCTCATGCCTTCGACAAGGTCTTTCAGAGGCTTGCGGAGGTTGACCGGTTTCTTACGTTCATACTTGATGCGGCTGAGCCAGAATATGCTTATCGAATACAGACTGGCGTTGATGAGCAGCGCCGGCCCGACTCCCACAGCGCTGATGATAAATCCCGCGGTGGACGGTCCCGCTATCTGCGTGATGTTCATCAGCATCGAGTTCAGCGACACGGCGTTCATGATGTCCTTGCGCTCTACCAGGTCGTTCACCAGCGGCCCGCGCGATGAGTTGGCGAGGCCTTGGAACGTGCCGATAAGGGGGATTATCAGGTATACCTGCCAGACTCTTACATGCCCCAGCAGGACCAGTACACCTAATAGCGTTAGCAGGACAAGGTTTACTACCTGGCCCGTCTGGATAAGTCGTACGCGGTTCATTCGGTCGGACAGCATGCCGCCGAATATGACAGCGATGGACATAGGCAGGCCCTGCAGGAATACGGATATGCCGAATTGCGCTTTGGACCCGGTCAGCTCGAGGATGAGCCATGAAATGGTCAGCGTTTGCATGCCCATCGCCGCAGACTGCCCCAGCGCGCTGTACCAGAATCGCCTGAAATTTTGCGATTCTAGCGCCGCGAACATCCCAACTTTTGGTCTGGGTCCTAGTGCTTGGCTACCTATGCTCATCCGCGTCCAGCTTTTCTACGTTACGGGCAATCTAAAACGTAGCGGTGAGTCTAACACAATGCCTCTTGAGATGTCGATTGGTGAGCTGCCTGCTTCAATTTGGTGTAGGTGTATCTCCGAAGCAGTGCCCCTTGATCGGTTCCTCTATCCTCACCAAGACCCTGACGTTGGATTCAGACGTTGGATATGTTACAGGTCGGAGGGCCCAGGTCCGCCTACCCTTTTCCCATGTTACTCATCTTTAGAAACGTGGGAACAGGACTATTGTCTTACCAGTGTTACTTCTTCGGTTCTGTGAACATCCCCATTTGGCGCTCGTTGTCCTCAATCTCTGCTTCTTCCGCCCATATCTTGCTCTGGTCGGGGCCGCGCTGGCCTGCGTATTTGTTGCCCTTCTTCTTGTAGTAGGGCTGTGAGGTCGGTGTAAGCAACGTTTCGAACGTCATCGAGCATATGCGCAGGCCTGGGTAAAGCGCCACTGGAAGCACGCCCAGGTTGCCCAGCTCCATCGTCGCTACGCCGCGCCAGCCGGGATCGAACACGCTCGCCGTACTGTGCACTATCAGTCCCAGTCGTCCAAGGCTGCTTCTGCCTTCAAGCCGTCCCAGGATATCATCTGAAATCTCAAGCCACTCCAGCGTGCTTGCGAGTACGAACTCGCCCGGGTGCATGATGAACCGCGAGTTCTTGGAGTCCAGCTTGACTTCACGCGTCAGCTTTTCTGATGATTTTCTTTCCTTCAGATCAACGTACGGGTGCTCGGTGTGCTCGAATATCCTGAACCTGTACCCCAGCCTCAGGTCAATGGAGCATGATCCTATCGTCAGGTCCTTTACTTCAAGCGTTTTATCGATTGCGGTATCGTGCACAACGATCTTCTTGTCGGCGATGTACCTCTTGATGTCGATGTCTGATAGGACCACGGTTTTCCCCTATATCTGGCGTTGTCCGCCTTGAAAATTGCTGCCGAGTCCTTCAGACCCGTACGGACGCTCTGAGCTTGTTGATGTCTTGATGAATGTTATCTGGCATATCTTCATTGGCGATGCCAGCTTGATGGGCAGTGCCCCCACGTTCTTGAGCTGTATCGTCAGCTTGCCCTGCCAACCGGGGTCCACGAAGCCGGCCGTGGCGTGTATCTGCAGTCCGATGCGCCCTAGCGAACTCTTCCCCTCCAGCTTCGCCACGATGTCCTCAGGCAGGCCGATGAACTCCAGCGTCGACGCGAGCACGAACTCGTTCGGCTTAAGGATATACGGCTGCTCCTGAGTAGCCTTGGCTTTGGTGAGGAGGTTCGCGAGATCCTTGCGTGCCGGGTCTATGAATGGAGTTGAGCCTGTGAACAGGAGCAGTTCCTCGTCCAGGTGCAAATCCACGCTTGCGGGCTGGATGCAGGAGGCGTCCAGTGGCTCAATCTTCAGCCGCTTCTGTGCCAGCTCCTGCTTTATCGACTTATCGCTGAGTAACAAACCTGAGTTCCACCCGCTTCTCTTTGTCGAAGCGGATTGTAACAGAGGCGGTATTGCCCATCAATCCCATATTTCACTCCGATTCGCCGGCTGATAGGAATCTCTAATAAATTACCCGATAGGCTAAGGAAACTTAGCGCTTGCCGGTCCCGTACGGTAACAGCCGCTTTATCCTGCTTGTGAAAGCATGCGAAACTTCCAGCTTATCGCCAAATTGCCGCTTTACACTTTTGGACTTTGTGGAGCGTAAGTGAGTGCTGTGGCTCTTTAGCCTTAATATCTTGCCTGTTCCGGTTATATGGAACCTTTTTGCAGCGCCTTTATGAGTTTTTAGCTTTGGCAATTTAATTCTTTCTTAGTGGGTCGTCGGTACCACAACAAACTTAAAAATGCGGCAGGATACTGTGAAACCTGGCCAGATGCTAGTTCGAAGGTTGCTTAATGTTCCCCAAGGAGGCGTGAGAGCCGATGTGGAAAATTAACAGGAATATTTGCACCGAGCCAATGGTGCCATCATATTCTCTTTGGCATGTGAATACAATGAATCAGCGTCACAGCGTAGATTTTTCGGGGCTCCGTTGTTTCTTTTGCCATTCATTACCTAGGCCCGACTCTCCACACGTGGTGCATATGTAATTCCCGGTCGCGACCTCTGAATTAAATTCCCTCTCAAGGTTGCGGTGCTCGCACAGGGGATTGCCCTTCTTAGTCCATCGCTCCCTTAGCTTGACTGCGTCTTTTGTTTGCATCTCTGTCCGCCCTTCCGCAATTATTAACTAATTAGACAAACTTTACTCTTAAGTGTGATATACTGCGAATATCTCCCAACGATTGACACATAGCCTCACCAGCCTGCTACCCCCTTTTTCATGTTGTGTGCGACTCTTGCTGACCGATGAAGAGAAATTAGCCAATTAGGAGCACACACAATGAACATTTACGTAGGCAACCTTTCTTATGAAGTTTCTGACCAAGATCTTCAGACTGCTTTCAGCGCATTTGGCCAGGTAACATCAGCCAGAGTGATAATTGACCACGAGACGAACAGAGCCAGAGGCTTTGGATTTGTCGAAATGGCCAACAAAACGGAGGCTGAGGCAGCCATGGTTGCTTTGAACGGCAAAGACATGAAGGGCAGGACCATCACTGCAAACGAAGCCCGTCCCAAAGCACCCATGGGCTCACAGACCAACAAACGCTGGTAAATCAGGAACTCTTAACATTTGAGCAAGAGAAGTGCTGCAGGGGCGGCACTTCTCTTGCCCGACGCCTCATCCTTATTCACAGATATCCTCTCGATGATGTTCTCACGATTAAAAAGGATTGCTATGACTATCACAGCCAACACCACTTCGCACAATCTGAAACAGATACTTCACTCTAATCCTCCAGACCAGGCCAAACTTTTGCAACAATTTTTTCAGAGCCTTGAAACATTGCCTGAAGATGCCAGATGCTCAGCCATTAAAGGGTTTATCGAATTTGCTGACGCTCTTCCAACCGACGAATACCGCGCTGTCCTTAGCTCAGAACTGCATGCATGGCTGAATATGGTGCCTGATGCCGCGAAGCTTGTGGGCAACTCTTTTCAGGGTATGATGGATAAAGGTGAGGGCGGCTCAGCGTGGCATCGAGTAGTTGTCTCCCAGTCCCTCAGCAGAGAGATCTCAACAGAAGAACAGCATCGTCTGCATGAGCTTTTCCCGGAATCAGAGCCGGAACCGATTGCCGTCCGTTTGCAAAAGGCGATGGCGTCCAAGTAATAACCTAAATCACAGGCGAGCCGTAGAGTCTATTTCTTAATTTCTAAAAGGAGAACATTATGCCTAACAAACTAGAGCCTATCGGAGACCGTGTTGTTATTGAACCCATAAAACTTGAAGCAAAGACAAAGAGCGGTCTTATCATGCCGGACACTGCTCAGGAGAAGTCCCAGGAAGGGAAAGTGATAGCCGTAGGCCCAGGCAGGCATAACGATGAAGGGCTCTTGATAAAGATGGATGTCAGCGTTGGAGACAAGGTCATGTATGCCAAATATGCGGGTGTCGAGTTTAAAGAAGACGGCAAGGATTACCTGATCTTAGAAAATTCCAGCATACTCGCAAAGATTTTAATTACATCTAAATAGGGAGAAAAATGGCAAAACAGATAACCTTTTCAGAAGACGCGCGGAAGAACCTGCGTGACGGCATAGACATCGTAGCCAACGCGGTCAAGATAACGCTAGGTCCCAAGGGGCGTAACGTCGTTCTCGATAAGAAGTATGGCCCGCCTACCGTCTGCTCTGACGGCGTGACCATAGCTAATGAAATAGAGCTCACCGATGCTTATCAGAACATGGGCGCCCAGCTCATCAAGCAGGCCGCCAGCAAGACCAACGACGTTGCGGGTGACGGCACCACCACATCTACAGTCCTGGCCCAGGCGATGATTCACGAAGGCTTCAAGATGGTTGCCGCAGGCGCTGACCCTATGGCCTTGAAGACTGGGATCAATATGGCAGTAGATTTGCTCAAGAAAGAAATAAAGCGGCTCTCAACACCGGTAAACGGCAAGGAGCAGATAGCACAGATCGCCTCTCTGTCCGCGCACGAGGACGCTATTGGCAAGGTTATTGCTGAGGCCATGGAAAAGGTCGGCAAAGATGGCGCCATAACAGTTGAAGAATCTAAGGGTGTGCATGACGAGATCGAGTATGTGGAAGGTATGCAGTTTGATAGGGGATATATCAGTCCTTACTTCGTTACCAACGCTGAGAGGATGGAGTCCGTGATCGAGGACCCATACATCCTTGTCACAGACCAGAAGGTCTCAAGCGTAAGTGACATTCTGCCTATACTCGAGAAAATCCTCAAGGTAAGCAAGAATATTGTCATCATCGCCGACGAAATAGAAGGCGAAGCTCTTGCGACACTGGTCGTAAACAAGCTCAAGGGCACACTTAATTGCGTTACCGTAAAGGCCCCTGGTTTTGGCGATAGGCGCAAGGCCATGCTTGAAGACATAGCCCTGATCACAGGCGCTAGCGTTATCAGCGAAGACGCCGGCCGCAAGCTTGAGGCCGCCACTCTTGAGGACCTCGGCAGAGCGCGCAGAGTAGTTGCCGATAAGGACAACACAACAATAATCGATGGCAAAGGCGCTGACGCCTCCGTGAAAGCGCGCATTAAACAGCTCAAAGCCCAGATGGAGACTTCCACATCTGACTACGACCGTGAAAAGTTGCAGGAAAGAGTTGCGAAACTATCTGGCGGTGTAGCCCTTATTAAAGTGGGCGCCGCGACTGAGGTTGAGCTCAAAGAGCGCAAGAACCGTGTAGAGGATGCGCTTTCAGCAACCAGGGCCGCTGTTGAAGAGGGTATCGTAGCCGGCGGCGGCGTAACGCTCATCCAGGCAGGTAAGGTGTTGGATAAGGTAGAGGCTGACCAGGATGTGCTCACCGGCGTGAAGATCGTTAAGAAGGCGATGGATGAGCCGGTAAGAATGATAGCGGCCAATGCTGGGGTCGAAGGCTCAGTCATTCTGGACGAAATCAAGAAAAGCAAAAAAGTAGGCTGGGGTTATGACGCGTACAGGAACGAGTTTTGCGACATGGTGACCGCCGGGATAATCGACCCTGCGAAAGTTACCAGGGCGGCCGTTGAGAACGCGGCAAGTGTGGCTGCCATGGTGCTCACCACTGAAGCGCTGATAAGCGATATGCCGGAAAAGCAAAATAGTTAAGCATTAGGAAGCAGGCCACGAATTGTAAAGGTTGCCTGATACTCCAATCCGGAAACACTATAAGTAACAAAAAGAACGGCCCGCCTAAGGCGGGCCGTTTTATATTATCTAGCTTAAAGGCGTGCTACTTTGCAGCCGCGGCTTTGACGAATCTGTCCCTGAAAGGCATCCACTTTTTCATAGACTCGTCGATTTCATGGGCTTCATGCGCTGGCAAGTCTATGTATGGCGCGCGGAACGGTCCCATGTTGATGTATCCGCTCACGTTCCACATGTGCTTGTTGTGTTGTGCGTTGTAGCGGGCGTGGTCGGTTTCCTGTCGCTCTTTCCACGTGGTATGCACGGGCTCGCCTGCGGCTGCGGGCCTTGGAGCGCCTGATGACATGGCCGCTCTTATCTCCGTCTGAATTTGCTCGGCTCTTGCCGCATCATTCTTGTTCATCGCGTCTATGAGCGCTACGTATGGCTCAGGGGCCGGGCTGGTTGCCCACGTCGTTGTTACCCTGCTGCCAACCTTTTTCCAGAGGTTGTAGGCGCCGCCGGTGTTCGGGATGAAGTTGATGTTTGGAGCAGCAGCGAGGTCCTCTACAATGTGCTCAGTCCCGTGTGAAATCTTGTCGCACGCGACTGTTGGAGCCTTCTTGGATATTCCGGCCCAGAATTCTGGCAAGAAGTCTGACTTGAAGAAGGTGTAGTTGGAGTATATGAGTATCGGGATGTCGGGTACTGCTTCGCTGAGGTCCGCGTAGAACTGTACGGAGTTATCCAGCGTTGGTGTCTGCCACAGAGGTAAGCCTATGAATGCGCCTTCGGCTCCGATGTCCTTCATCGCGCGCATCTGGCGAATGACTTCCTTCGTGCCAAGGGCCGTGGAGCCTGCGAAGATTATTGACCTCTTCTTATTCTCTTCAACTGCGGTCTGGATGAAAGCTTTTTTCTCTTCCCAGAGCAGGGCGCCGCATTCGCCAGTGGTGCCGCAGAGAGCGAAGTTCTTTACTCCGGCGCCGACCATCATGTTTATCAGTTTGCGTGTATTGTCATATTCGATTGAATCGATTGTGCGCCAGCTGCCACCGTTCTCTTTGGTAGGCGTTGGCGGCATTGAAATTACCCCTCTTACATCTTTGCCTGTTACTTTTAACATAGACCTCCTTTGTATTTGGACGACTTAAATTGCGCCTCGATTATATAACTTTTGTTTGAGATGGATTCATTAGTTTTTAAGGTGATGGTCGAAGAATTTAATCGTGGCTTTCCATGCCTCTTCTGCGGCTTCGGCGTTATAGTTTGGGTCGCCGTCATTGTTGAAAGCGTGGCCTGCGCCGGCAAGCGTCTGGTACATGAAGCTCTTGTGGTGCTCTTTCATCGCCTGTTCAAGCGGTGGAAGTGAAGCGTTTATCCTCGCGCTGTTTTCGGCGTACATTGCGTGGACGCTGGCGTTGATTTTGTGCACATCCTCAAGCGGAGGGGCGATTCCGTAGTATGGCACTGCGGCCTTGACGTCTTTCGTGGCAGTCAGAAACCTGAAAGTGATGCCTCCGCCGAAGCAGAAGCCGGTGCATCCGATTCGGTCGGTTCGCACGGAAGGAAGGCTCTTTAGAAATTCCAGCGTTGCGAGCATATTCTTCATATGTGTTTCTGGAAGGATTGTTCGTATCTGTTCTGGTGTCTCACCCTTTTGCATCGCGGCGGCTGTTCCGCCTATGGGCGACATCAGGTCAGGCGCTGTGGCTACATAGCCAGCCTTCGCGACCCGCCTGCGCTGATCGCGCCTACAAATTGCGACCGCGTCCAGTTGAATTCTCCGGTTATAGGTCTCATGAAAGAGCTGATAACCTGGCCGTAGTAGCTGGTCTGTGAAATGCTGACAAGTCCCGCCACAAGCAAGATGTACCAGCCGTAATAAATCTCCGGTCGTTTTGCAGCCTGAGTGGTTGTCGACTTAGCCAATCAGTTACTTTTTCTCACGTCGTATCTCAACGCCGGCATACTCCATCACGGCGCCCTTGAGTGGCGGCTGTGGCTTCTTTACGCATACGTCTACCGCCTTCACGTGCATTATTGCAAGCAACTTCTTTGCGATCCGCTCAGCGACTGCTTCTATCAGCTTGCATGGCGGTCCTTCAACTATCGCCTTCACCTGTGCCAGGACCTCTGCATAGTTTACCGTTGTGCCGAGGTCGTCGCTGGTTCCTGCTTGGTGTAAATTTGTCTCCAGCGTCACGTCAACTACAAACCTCTGGCCGAGCTTGCGCTCCTCAGGGAGTGTGCCGTGATACCCGTAGAAAATCAGACCCTTTAGGATTATCTTGTCGGGCACGGCTAATTTCTTGAAAAATTCGGATTAAATTGCCCGCTGTCCGTGGGTCTGTCGTCGCCTCTGCCCTGACGTGCTATGTAGTGTTTGAGCACGGTGTTCTCGCGTTCCAGTAGGTCAGCTTCTTTACGCAGTCGTAGTTCCAGGCCTGACATCTCCAGCAGCTCCTGTTTGTCGGTTGCGTGTACCTGCATAGTTGACCCCACCAGATAAGAGAGCGATTCCTCATCTAGGTCGAGGCTTATCACGGGAGTGTCTTGTCTCAGGATTTGAGATACTAGCTTTATATGCGCTCTGAAGGAATGTTTAACCTGGTCGATCAGATCTTCGCTGCCTATAAGGGGTGTTGAATCATAATCAAGTGTCTCGATGATTGCCGTAATGTACGGCTCCTCGTGCAGGATCTCCAATATTCGGAACGGCTTTTCGCCGACGCAGGTCATAGCTAGGCGTCCCCCGCCCATTGGCGCTACGCCCTTTATGACGGCTATCGTGCCGACATCGAACGGCGTTGCCGGCCCGCCGACTTCCACGCCTGATTTTATGAGCGTGACGCCGAACTGGCTACTGCCGCCGAGCACACGTCCCATCATCAGCTTGTATCGCTCTTCGAAGACCTGCAGGGGCAGGATAGCCTTCGGAAACAGCACTACATTTAGCGGAAACAATGGAAGCTCTAGCTGTGTTCCCATAGGTGCAATATCTTATCAGATTTTCGGGCATGAGCCCTAAGGTTTATTTCCCCTGTTTTTCTGCATATATGAACAGGATGAATCCGATCACAGCAAAAACAACGCTCGCTACAGTCCATGGTGTATTGTGGAATCCGAAGCCGCCGAGAAGCGCTAATGCAGCGCCTATTATAAGTAGGCCAGCGCCCATTCGTTTCATTTAGTTATCCTTTCTCGTACTTTTCACTTTAGCTTTTTTGTATAGCTTTTCTTGTACAAAAAGTCTCTCGTAAAAGCGACCAGCGATAATACTGTACCTTTACAAAATTGGTGCTCATTCATGTGCAGCGAATGTATATGTGCCTTGTAATAGGGAAATCCCAGCCTGTGTATGAAGTAGTGTTCAATGATTTCATGCCGCCGAACTATTTCCTGGTATTTTGCGGGGTAATGCTTATCGATAAAAATCGTTAAGGTTGTTCAGTCCTGCTCATGCCAGCCTCCATAAGGCTCCTTGTCGACTAGCTTTGTGACTATCTTTTCAACAGGGGGAAGCCTGTGAGAATCCTTCGTGGATAGAAAATGTCTGCGAAGGATCGACATGCTTGTTTGCCTTTCGTTTGCTTGCTATCAACAGTGTTGAGTCTCCTTCACTATATGCCCTTTCGTAACCAATACTGCAAAGTCGTATAATTCTGCCACCGCTTACAGCGATTTAAAACTATAAAAAACTACTGGAGGTTGCCATGGCTGAAGAAATGGACATAAGGGAAGATGGGGAAGGTGTATTTTCAGAGGGTTCGCTTCGTAAGGAAGGCAAAGGCGTAACAGCCCAAAGCCAGCAATTGAAGCCTGTGGGTGAAGGTGTGAGGATGGATAATTTTAGCCATCGTACTTATGGCGCGGGTGTGGCAGGCTTTGATTCTAATCTACGTCATGCAGGTGAAGGGACGCTTGAATCAGTGAACCCATCGTTGCGGACGCACGGTGCAGGCGTGTCAGGCGCTGATTCTAATCTGCGCAGCCACGGTGACGGTGTATCGAAGAGCGGCCAGCAGCTGCGAAGTTCTGGCGCTGGCACGAAAGAGGAATGGGAATCCGGTTAGGGATAACGCTTTTCATTCCGAGCACAGATAGGAATCTAATTTCTCATTAAGTCGCCCTTCCTCCCGCTAACGTACGTCCCCTTCCACGCGAGCGCGATGTCCCGCAACCCCTCCATCACAACGTAGGTTATCGCTAGCGCCGTGCTCAGGTCCATCGCCTTCTCCGGCGATATCTGGTCCGACATAGCTTCGGCAATCGTGCTGACTATACCCAGCGCCACGAACCAGAACTTACGACTGATCAATTTTGACATCATCAACTTTTCAATTATCCGCCTCCACGGTTAATTGAGTTAGCATCACAGTGACCGCCCATATGAAGTTCAGCTTGAACTCTATCGCCTTTCAACCTGATGGCATACTCCTCCATACGTACAGATAATCTGCGCACGTGGCGGTCGAGCCTGTGCCTCAGCATCTTTGGATCGTTTAATTCAGTTATAGACAATTTTCTCCTTTTTATGAATGACGATGGAAATAAAAAACCTCCGATCTCTCGGAGGCGATTTCGAATATTTAATTGAAAGTGGCGCTTAGCCTATGCCCATCCTGTTTCGCACGAGTGCCGCAGTCTTTTCGGCCACTTCTGAGGCCTTACCTGCGCCTTCTTTCAAGAGCGCGTCCAGCTCAGTCGGCGACATCATAAGCTCTGCATATCGATTTTGCAGCGGTTCCAGCGATGCCACAACGGCATCTGCTACTTTTGTCTTAAGAGCCCCGTATGTGATGCCGTTGAAGCTGTCCCATGCGGTCTCCTTCGTCGCGCCTGTCACAGCGCGGTAAATCTCGATAAGGTTCGTTACTCCGGGGCCCGCGTTTTGCACGTCCACAGCGGAGCCTGAGTCGGTCTGAGCGCGCATAATCTTGCGCTTTATCTGTTCAGGCGGGTCCAGCAGCCTGATGGCATGGCCTGGATTTGTATCTGACTTGCTCATCTTCTTCGTAGGGTCGTCTAATCCCATTATTTTTGCGCCGGCGCCGATGTGCCCTATCAACGGCCTGGGCAGTTTGAACGTTTCGCCGTAGACGCGGTTAAATCTCGTTGCTATATCGCGCGTCAGCTCCAGGTGCTGGCGCTGGTCTTCGCCCACAGGCACGAAGTCTGCCTGGTATGCGAGTATATCTGCCGCCATCAGCACCGGGTATATGTATAGGCCTGTCTGTACGCTCTCTGCTTCAGTATTACCTGATTTATCCTTGAACTGGGTCATGCGGCCCAGCCATCCCATCGGCGTGATGCAGGTCAGCATCCAGCTCAGCTCCACGTGCGCTCTTACGTGGGACTGCACGAAGATAGTGGAATGCTTGAGTTCCAGTCCCGCGGCAATGTATAGGGCTGCCAGCTGTCGAGTTTGTTCGCGTAATAGCTTCGGGTCCTGGTAAACGGTGATTGCGTGCAGGTCCACGATGCAAAAGTAGTTACGGTACTTCTCCTGGCCGAGCACCCATGGCCTCAGTGCGCCGAGGTAGTTACCCAAGTGTAAGCCGCCGGATGGCTGTATCCCGCTTAATACGACTGGTATATCTGCCATGACAGCAATTTTATCGTGAGTAGGCTTGAATGCAATGCCACTCATGTTAAGGTGTGCGCCTGTCCAGCTTGTACAACTCTAATACTAGAAATTGGCGTGCTTACTCATCTTTTGCGCTGACTATCAGGCTTTCGAGCCATATGCGCTTGGCATTTGGCTCATCGCTCGAGTTGTCGGCCTGCATAACGAACGTCTTATCGATCGCGCGCAGCACTGCTTTTGGCGGCGCAGCCATCTGTTTGACTCTGTCCAGCCGAGTATCAAATGGGCGTCGCGCCTCAGCCACCAGTGCCTTCACAGGTTCCGCCAGCGCTTTCACGAGCTCACCTTGGGCGATTTTGGAGACTCTCGCTGGGCCTCAGTTGCCGCTATTATTCTGCCCATGTGAAATAGGTCTCGTTTGTCTAGGTTCTCGGATGCTATCTCTGCCAGGCGTCTTCCCACCCGCGCCCACTCTGAACGGCTGTATCTGCCCTTATATCGTGAGTCCCTTTCGTTAAACGCCCGTAATAGCGCCTCAGCGTTACCGTCATCAGCCGCTTTAACAAGTAGAAACCTGGCGTTCTCGTTTGCAAGGTGGTCTACTAGCGAAACTTCTACGATGCTTCCCCCAATGATTCGACCGCATGGCGCTCCGGAATCGCTTCTTATTACGGGGTTCTTAATGCCTATGCTAAAGCCCTTGTATACGCTGGCCTTTACCTTTTCCCAGGCGCCGCTATCGATGATACGGGCCTCTAAGTAGAATCCATCGTCTTTTTCTTCAAATTCCTGTCCAACGCCTGCGGCAAGCGAGTGATGCATTTTTCGTATGTTCCCCCACCGCTTGAACCATTGCGGGACCTCTCTCCTCAGCCATCCGCGGTCCGCGATTTGTCCGTCTAGGTCTGGCGAATCGTCCGCGACCTTGCCATAGACGATGTGCTGGTCATCGTCAAACTTCACGATCTCTGCGAATAAAGCTTTGCTGTCAGTTTTAGTAATCATTGGGCCATTCCTGTATTTACTTCGATTTCCGAAATATTTATGGTATATTTGTTGAAATTCTTTTTGAGTGACTGTTTGCGTGAGATCTGGTATAACTAAACCTCCCGGTAAAGACGACCCTTCCGAAAATAGCGGCCCCACCGATGCCAAGAGTTCAGCCCCCGAAAACATAAAAGGACTTGCATCCTTACAGTTTGAGGGTTTTCGCCTGCTTTTTTGGAGCACCCCATTCGGCAACATTGGGAACTCCATGCGAACGATTGTCAACGCATGGCAGATATACGAAATCACCGGGTCGTCTGCCCAGTTGGGTCTTGCCTTCTTGTTTCAAGGTATACCGGGTATCTTCTTTTCGGTCTTCGGCGGCACGCTTGCTGACATGTTCGACAGGCGGAAAATTATCAACATCAGCCAGGGATATCAGATTCTCTCTGGCGTCGCGCTTGGGTTTCTCACGTTGTCGGGCCATATTCACGTTTGGCATATCTACGTGATGACATTCTTGTCGTCCTCTATAGGCAGTGCGGCAGGCCCCGCACGCCGCGCTCTTATTACTAACCTTGTGCCGAGATCCCATCTGCTTAACGCCACTACCCTGCAGACGTCTGTACAGCAGGCTACACAGATTGCAGGCCCAACCCTGGCAGGATTCATCCTTGCAGGTTTTGGCCCCGCTCCCGCCTACTTCATAAACGCTTTATGCATAATCCCTGGCTACTACGCCATCATGCTGTTGAAAGATAGACTGGTCCAGAAGGATTCAGGCAAAAAAGAGAAAGTAAAACTGAACCTCAGCTCTATTTTTGGTGGGCTTGTTTTTGCATGGCAAAGCCAGGTACTTCTATTTATCCTTCTGATGGATACGGTTACTAATGTGCTGGGCTACTACCAGTACATGATGCCCGTAATAGCTAAAGATATCCTCAATGCTGGCCCTATTGGGCTTGGTATCCTTCTATCAGCTACACCGTTTGGTTCTTTCTTTGGTTATGCACTGATACTGGCTCTTGGGAACCTTAAGAGAAAAGGATTGGTGATGGTGATAACCGTTATCGTATACAACATATTCCTGTTTGCTTTTGCCCAGTCCAGGGTGTTTTGGCTGTCGCTTCTGATCTTGGGGGCTATGGGCGCTGTTGATGCGTTCAGCCGTGCGATTAGGAACACGTTGTTGCAGCTTATGGCGCCTGACGAGAAGCGTGGAAGAGTGGTCGCCTTGAGCCAGATATTTGCTGGAGGCGGCAACTCTATGGGCGGTGCCTATCTTGGGTTCATGTCGGAAGCCATAGGCATCCAGAAGGCTCTTGCAGTTGGAGCCGTCATATCTGCAGGGTTTGCCGTTAGCGTTGGCGCTTTCGTCAAGCGCGTACGCAAGTTCGACGTATAACCAAATCCACCACATCCCCTCCCTGATGGCTTGACATTGCCTAATCTCATCTCCTATCGTTACGCTACCAAATTTTGGAGGTAATCAATGAGACTCCGTGTAGGTTTGTTACTTTTTACCCTTTTATCGGCGTTTATTATTGTGAGTTGTGGTGGCGGAGAAGAAGCTACACCGGCTGCAACTGCAACGACTAAGCCAGCCGCGACCACCACTTCGACCCAACCCACCGCGACAGCTTCAGCTCAATCGGTGATTCCAACCCCTGCCGTGGTTGGAGCCACAGGTACTATTTTCGATAAAGCTGAAATAGGAAAGTATGAGCTCGCTAATGTTAAGTATGGGGGTGTTTGGAGAGAGCAGCAGGTTAACACCCTCGGTTCTCTGGACCCCAAGCTTTCCACAGGCACTCCTATCTCGCTCTACACTCTGTTCGCTGCCGATAAGCTCGTAGGCCGCGAGCCAAACCCCGACGATATCCTCTCCAAGCTTGCTCCCGGCCTCGCTGAAAGCTGGAGCATCTCTGATGATCTGAAGAGGTACACGTTCAAAATTCGCAAAGGTGTTAAATGGCACAACATTGCCCCGGTCAACGGCCGTGAACTGACCGTCGATGATGTGGTGTACACCATCAACCGATATAAAGAAAAGGACTCAGTTTACGTATCCACCTATTCCAACATAGAGTCCGTAACGGCTCCGGACAGCAGCACAGTAGTGCTTAATCTGAAAGAGCCCAGCGCATGGGCTGCCAACGACCTGTTCGGAAACTCTGAAGTAATAGTTCCACCTGAGTTAGTTGCCGCCAATAACGGCACAATACCTGGTGTCATCATTGGCACGGGTCCATACATCCTTAAGGACTTCAAGTTCAGGATTGGCGCTAGCTATGTAAGGAACCCAAACTACTGGCAGAAGGATATTAAAGGCAACGTACTGCCTTATCTGGACGCTGTCGAAATAATCATCATGTCAGAGCCTGGCACCATTCTTGCCGCGATGCGTACTGGTCAGCTGGATAGAGCCAGCCTCAGACCCGGACCGATCCTGAACCTAAGCAAGTCTACTAGCGACTTCCGTGTGTTTATCAATGCATTTGCCGCCAGTGACGGCCTAGCTTTTAATACTAAGAAGGCTCCGTGGAATGATGTAAGAGTACGCAGGGCCTTCAACATGTCCATTGATAAGAATAAAGTCAGTCAAGTGCTCAACGAATCGAAATGGGTTTTTAACGGCCCAATGCCCTGGTCGATCGTCTCTGACGAACCATTCACGTTCGATAAGCTCGGCCCCTACTATAAGTACGATCCCGAAGCTGCCAAGAAACTTCTGATCGAAGCAGGCTATCCAGACGGCAAGTTCAAGCTGGCGGGTGCGAAATTAGAGTACGGTCAGCCGAGCTATACGGCGATATCCCAGGTTCTCCAGGATTCACTGAAGGCTAACGGTATCGAAATCGAGCTTGGCCCTCTGGACAATAGTGCTTACCAGCAAAAATGGTTCTTCCGCACGTACGATAATCTGACGCTTAACCACTGGATAGCGCCCGACTACACGCTGAACTGGTTTGCCCAGATCAAGTTCAGCACAGCAGGTGCCCAGAACATTTCCTTAATAGATGACCCCGCTGTTAATGAAACGATCAGGAACATCAAATTGACCACAGACCCTGCGAAGCTGAAGCAGCTTGGCAAGAGTCTGTGGGACTTTGATACGCTTGGTTCATACACCGTCTGGGTAGGAGCCTCACAGGCCTATACGCCAACTAGTTCTCGCTCGCGTAACGTGCTTCTCAGGACTGGCGCTGGTGGTGTCCGAATCTTCCCGTGGCTCGCTGATGCTCCACGGACCTCTCCATAAAAGTAAACTAGCGATGTAGTAGATAGGCGGGCCACGAACGGCCCGCCGTATCTCTTTTCCCGTACGTGCTAATATCTCTTACTCGCTAGAGCAGGAGATATTGTGAAACTTCCTGAAAAACCGCAGAGATTCCACGCCGTGATTTTCGATCTCGACGATACTCTGCTTGATTCGTTCCTACTCAGATTAGGCGCTTTGAAACGCACCCTAGCTCAGGCAGACATTAGCACACCTACTGCGCTATCTGTATTTACAGACCTTAAAGGCACATCTTTAGAGGCATCTCTTGATAAGCTTGAAGTCAATTTAGGTAAATCGCTCGGCCTATACAAACGCTATTTAGACGATATGTTTTCTCACTGGTTGAAAGAGCCGCAATCCGTATCCTTGTTCCCCGGCGTTAAGGAGATGCTTGTTAGCCTGCGCGCTGACGGGATTAACCTTGCGGTTGTTACCCAGAAGAGGCGATCCTTTCAGTTCAATGGCATGCAGGCTGGAGCCTATTCCGAGCTCAAAGAGCTCAGAGTTGCCGATATGTTTGTTACCGTGATAGGCAATGACGATGTGATCAAACCCAAGCCTGACCCGGAGGCTATATTGCTTGCGTTAAGCAGGCTGTACACAGCATCCGCTGAGACGCTCGTAGTAGGCGATACTTACGGAGATATCATTGCTGGCAACTCTGCCGGGTGCACTACCTGCCTTGCGACCTGGGGAAGGCTGCCATCTCAGACCGAGCCGGTTCCATCTAACTTCACAGCTAAATCTCCTGCTGATGTTATTAAATTAGTCCGTCCTTCTTAGCCTAATTTCCTAAATCTCTCACCGCAACCACGTTCCCGCCTGCTATCACGTAAGGCGTATCGCCACCTTCGTACGGAGGGTCACCATGCCTGGCGCGTATCTCGTTTATCGTCTTCACGCCGGTCGTCAGCCACAATCGTTCTACTTCAGCGTCCGCCTTCTGTTCCTCCGTCTTGCCGCCTACGAACCTGAAGCATAGCTCAGGCATACCGAAGTCTTTTGCGATAACATTGTCCTGCATCTTTGCGAAGCCGGCTCCGCCTAGTCCCAGGCGCCGGACTCTTCACCGCTGATACCGAGGCGGCTGCTTACGCCAATACCGTAAAGGTAAGCGTAACGCAGGGCGCAATCACCAAGACTGGCACCGCGTCAGTAATTGTGATACCGGGTCCGCTGGACCACATGGTCCTTTCTCCGGCGACCTTTACGCTAGCAGCCGGTGCGACCCAGCAGTATTCATCGCAGGGATATGACGCTCACAACAACGCCACATCGGGACTCACTTATGCTGGCTCGGTTGTAAATGGCTGCGGAACGATATCTACCGATGGTGTTTTCACCGCTGGTCAGGTTGCCGGCACTTTCGCCAACACGCTTAAAGTGACCGCGAACCAGGACACAATCACCAAGGAAGCCACCGCTTCAGTGACTGTTACTGCTGCGACTGCTACACCAACGCCGACACCCGCTTCGGGTACGCCAACTCCCACTTCGACTCCCGGTAACAATGGCAACGACAATGACCACACAGGTCTGCACGCGATGCTGTGGAAGTGGTTTGCCCATCGGCTCGGTTTACGTGACGTCAGCAGTATCGACCACACCGTAACCGACAAGGACGGCACGCAGCACAAGGTGCAGGTCGACTCTGACGTTATCGCGACTATCAACGGTCAGACCTTCACCGTCACGCTGAAAGGTGAGACCACTACCAAGAGCTTTACGATTGACGCTGACACCAAGTTCATGCCGGTGGCTCGTGAAGGCAAAAAAGGACTTGCAGGCTTCCAGCTCAGTGATGAAGTGGTAGTCACAACCATGGATAGCAAAGTCTCATTAGTTCAACTGGTTCACAGGCCCAAGCCTACCGTTGATGAAAAGCGGACCAAGCTGGAAACAAAATTACAGGCCCAATTGGACAAACATGAAGAAAAAGGCTTAAAGCTTAAGGCTAATATCCAGACCAAGCTCGATAAGTTTGACGCTAAGCATGAGCACAATGGCGATGGTAACGACGACTAAGTAAAGATTCCTACCTTATAAAAAGCCCCCGACTTTCCCCGGGGGTTTTTTCTTATTCTTTTTTCAGTTCGCCCTGTATCCTAACCCCGTATCCTCGGGAAGGATCGATTACTAAATCAATACCCTGTTAATCCCTGACTGGCCTCCCCGCTTTATAAGAACATGTGTACGAGATTAATAATACTCAGGCGTGAGAACCGATGGCAAGGCTTAAAATGTTCAAAAACACCATTCTTTTTAGACATTTTGTCCAGACAACGCTCATAGATATGGTACCGTAGCTCATAAGCTACAATTTACTCGTACGTATGCGTATAATCCCAACGTTAATAATGAACCTATGACTACATCAAACCAAAAATTAATCGACCGCCTCGCATCCATCGCCAAGCGCTACGATGACCTCACGTCGCAGATGAACGACGCGGCCACCGCTATGGACTTCCAGCGTGTGCAGGAGATTGCCAAGGATCGTTCCCAGATAGATGATCAAGCGGACATGTACAAGCACTACGTCAGGCTCGCCGCGACCATCAGCGAAGCTGAGCATATCATCAACAATGAGAAGGACGCCGGGCTGATAGAGCTCGCCAACGTTGAGAAGGCTGAACTCATGGTGCATATGGTAAAGCTGGACACTGAGATTAAGGAAGCGCTTACTCCCCGCGACCCGAATGACCAGAAGAACGTAATCTTTGAAATACGCGCGGGCACTGGTGGTGAAGAAGCAGCGCTATTTGCGTCTGAATTGTTCCGCCTTTACACACGCTATGCCCAGCGCAAAGGCTGGGACGCGGAGATTATCGATGCCAACGGCACAGGTATCGGCGGCTATCGCGAGGTCATTTTTGAGGTCAAGGGTAAGGGTGCGTACAGTCTGCTGAAGCATGAGAGTGGCGTTCATCGCGTCCAGCGAGTGCCTGCCACTGAGTCCAGCGGACGTATACATACTTCCACGGTAACCGTAGCGGTCCTGCCTGAGGCTGAGGAAGTCGATATCAACATCAACGAGGGCGACCTGCGCATCGATATTTACCACGCCGGTGGTCACGGTGGGCAGAACGTCCAGAAAGTCGCCACCGCCGTGCGCATCACGCATATCCCGTCAGGCATCATCGCCACATGTCAGGATGAGCGCTCGCAGCTGAAGAACCGCATGAAGGCAATGGCCGTATTGCGCACACGGCTGCTTGCAGTCGAGCAAGAGAAGCAGCATTCACAGATCACCCAAGCGCGGCGTTCTCAGGTCGGCTCAGGCGACCGCTCCGAGAAAGTGCGCACGTACAACTTCCCGCAGGACCGTGTCACGGACCACCGTGTTGGTGTGAGCATCCACAGCTTGCCCCGCGTCCTCGACGGTGAAATCGATACCCTTATCGATGCGCTGGCTGCGCAGGAGCAGAAAGAGCTGATGGAAGCCGCCGCACAGGGCTAACCTAACGTCTTGGATCCGTGAAAGCTTCTATCGCCTGAAGCAGCATCAGGTCATCGTTAAATCCGCCAAAACGCTCTACTATCCTTCCGCCAGACAATCGGTACAGATCGAAGCCACGATACGTAATGTGCTTGCCGGTTGCAGGTATGCCTCTGTATTCCCCTTTATGCGTGCCTTCAGCCGTCCAGTACGACATGATCTTATCCCCTTCAGCTACCAACTCTTGCACCGTGTACTTGATATCCGGGAACGAGATGTGCATCCTCGTTACGCCTTCTTTAAGCCTGTCAGCGCGCTCTTTTGGATACCCCGTGAGCTCATCCACTAACTCCACGTTTCCCTTGCTCCAGATCTCCTCAAAGTACCGTTTTACTATGGCCTTATTTGCCTCTGACATATTGCCCCCTTTAAATCACACTAAGCTTGCTAAAGTATCCATATTGCTGATGTAGATTAAATCACATTGCCGCTTCAGAGTGCTATCACCAGGGAGTTCAGAGGGCTGGAGGCCGCTCTGACGGGGTTCATGGGTATCCCCCTGGAGGATTTAAAGTACTCCTTCAAATGTGGAAGGGGATTAGGGGATGGCTAAATTCTGAATAAGGTAATTATCTCGTCTTCGGGTCTATCTTGATATCTTTCCACGTTTCCGCCTGCATCATCTCAGCCCACCGAGCGTAGAACGCGCGTAAGTTCATCTCGCTTACCCCTGGCGAAACGCGTCCAGGGAATTCCTCGTGTATCGTCTCGTGGCCTAGCCCCATCTGCAGGTTCATTGGCACCTTGCGCCCCTGCTTGCTGCGCGAAAGCTGCGTCGCCTGTTCCCAGTTCTCCACGTCGTCTTGCTCAACCTGCCCGCCTACGCCGTACGTCTGCGTCAGGAAGCGGCGTATCGCCGTCTTTATCTCTACAGGCGCATCCTTATCGACGATGCAGTACATCCATATCTCTGTTTTCTCTGCGCTGCGTGGGTGGTAGACCCTCAGGTGCGATCCAGAATGTATCGATAGGTTCGGGAAAATATTGCCCGTCGGTATCGATGGATTTTCACCGCGTATTTCGCCCAGTCTTTTTTTGACTTCGTCGGTCGTCTCATCGAAATACTTCTGTACGTTCTTTGGGAAATAGTTAAATAATTCGACAGTCTTCTTGGTCGGCCGTCCGTACTTAACGATGCCGTGGCCGTTGCCGGGGTTCACCGTGTAGCCGCCCTCGTTCAGGTCGACTGGTGGCAGCAGCCCGAGGATTCGCGCCGCGCCGTGCGCCGTCCCTTCGCGATACTCGTCTCCCGCGAAGTTATCGGCCGGTATCTTCCAGTTCGTCGGCACTACCCACCTGCTGATGCCGCCGATGACCTCCGTTCCGCCCGATCGTCTGTCCAGTAGCAAATCCAGGTACCAGGTCATGTCGCCGAGATAATCCAGCAGCTTCGGTGCTTGCTCATCCCACGTAGCAAATATGAGGCCTTTGTAAGTCTCAAGGTGCGCCGCTGGTACTAATCCGTATTCCGCTTGGTCTATTGTCTTGACCTCGTCCGGGTCGTAGCCCGGCACCGCGATCAGGTGGCCTTCCATGTTGTAGAGGCACCCGTGCTGCGGGCACTCGAACACTTCGTTATTGCCGACGTCTTCCTTGGTGACCTTTGCGCCGCCTCTGCGGCACATGTTCAAGAACACGTGGAATTTGTCCTTGGCGTCTCGCGTTACGATTATCGGGTCCTGAGCCATCCACCCGCCTATGAACGCATTCGCTTTTGGCAGCTGGCTTTCGTGTCCTACGAATAGCCAGCTTCTGGCGAATATCTGCTTCAGCTCAAGCTCATACAGCTCCTCATCGCTGAATATCTTCCGCTCTACGAGGCCTTTGTCGGCCTGTACTAGTTTTTTGAAATCGTTAGGCATTTCTATGCCTTCACTGGGTGCTTCGGCGGTATGTTGCTCGCCAGGTTCGGGTGCGGGTTGCTGCGGTTCACGCTTACGCCACCGTCAACCGTGATGCACTGCCCCGTTACGAACGACGCCATGTCTGACACCAGGTACAGCACTGCGCCTGCCACATCCTCGGCCCTGCCGATGCGAGCTAGAGGCGTTGCCTGTGCCAGGCCTGCCTGAGCGTCCGGCGTGTTCTCCACTTGGAAGCGGGGCGTTAGTGTTGACCCTGGCGATACTACATTCACGCGTATGCCGTATGGTCCCCACTCTACGGCCATCGTCATCGCCATCTGCATCACGCCGGCCTTCGCCGCGCCGTAGATGGCGTGCCGCACCGCCGCTATGTGCCCGCTAAGCGAGCCAATATGCACTATCGCGCCGCCTTTGCCGTGCTTCATCATTATTTTGGCGCACTCGGTGCTGCAAAAGAACGTCGATTTCAGGCTGATGTCCAGCACGTCGTAGAACTGCTTTTCGTCAACCTCTTCAGTCCAAGTGTAATCGTAGCCTGCGCGTCCGCCCACGTTATTGATCAGGATATCCACGGAGCCTAGCTTGCTGACGACCTGCTTGACCATCGCTTTGACTTCCGCCAGCTTGGTCACATCCGCGGTTATTGCCATACTCTTGCGGTCCAGCTTCGTAACAGCTCTGGCGGTGTCCTTGGCGCCAGTGGCGTCTATATCCACCGCAACCACGTTCGCTCCAGCCTTCGCTAGCAAAAGCGCGATCGCCCGCCCTATGCCTTGGCCCGCGCCAGTTACGACGGCTACCTTATCGCGTAACCCTAGTATCTCCTGATCGTTCATCCTACTCCACTGTCGTCCTAGAACGAGCCCCGACAGATCGGGGCGACGTGAAGGATCGATTCAACAAACTAATACCTCGTTATGGCGTTCGTGTTCCAATTGCTGTTGCCGCAGGGCTCGCTGATGGTGACGCTTGCGCCGTCGGCGATGATACTGGCGTTGCCGATGGTACTGGCGTTGGCGTCGGTTCCGCGAACGGAGGTCCTACCTGCAGTGATATTGTCTCGTTGTTCAGGAGCTTAATAGTCGATATGTCGGCATCAAAGAGCTTGCCGTCCACGTAGGCTCTTACAAGCTGTCCAATGCCTATGCTCATGTCTGCAATACTCTTGTCTGTGATTGGCTTACCCCAGATATTAAGGAAGTTCCCTAGCGTGTAGTCCCGCTGTGTGGGGGACTCGATATGTACGATGCCTGGAGTGTCGTGAGTGTGCAGCCAGTAGATGCATCTGTTTTCTTTTATGCCTATGCCGGCCGGGAGTGTTTGCTCTTCGCCGTCCTTACATAGCTTAAGCTGAGCGTGTATGTGAAAACCCAGCTGTTCGCTTGTTGAGCACTGTA
>SHYL01000057.1 GCA_009692825.1 Dehalococcoidia bacterium
TGCTGATGCGTCGCCAGCCCGAGGATATGGGATTGAAGCCGGACGGGAACTATTCACCCATACAGGATAAAAATACTCCTGCATATAAAGAAGAGCATTCATGGACGATGCGGGACGCCGTCAGGAGCTCAACCCTCTGGAAGTTGGCTGCGGTTTTTTGTATTCTGACACTCGGGCAGACCACCCTTGGCGTTCATCGCATAGCAAGCTTTGCGGATAGGGGCATCGACCCGCAGCTCGTGTCTTTTGCCATCTCTCTGGAGGCCGGTGTAGCGGCGATAAGTCTGCTTATTATGGGGCGTCTATTTGAAAGGTATCCTCCCAGGCTGCTTGGTAGCATCAGCATACTCATTGTGGCGCTTTCGGCTTATCTGACGATGCAGGCAGAGAGCGTCCCTAGAATGTTTCTCGCAACCTTTGTTTTCGGCACAAGTCTCGGCGGTACGTTCATGCTCCAAAACAACCTGTGGGCTGACTATTATGGACGCCGCAACCTTGGCTCTATCAGGGGAGCTGTTATGCCGATCATACTCATCGCAAGCGGCATCGGCGGCCCTGCGGCCGGCTACGTCTATGATTCCACCGGTAGCTACAACACTGCCTGGTGGATCGCGATATGCCTTCTGATTTCAGGTGCGCTGCTTCTGACGCTGACAGGAAAACCGAAGCCGCCCGTTATTAAGTTGGCTGATTAATCTCTTGCTTCCGCGACTGCGGCACGCTTGGTTTTGAAGTGAATAGCAGCAGCAGTGCGCCCACAACCATTAATACCATTCCCACTGACCAGACCGGCGTGTAGCTCCCAGTGACGTCGAATACGTAGCCCGCGACCGGTGGTCCGGTTGCGCCAAGTATAAGTATTACTGGAAGAGCGAGGCCTCGTATAGCTCCCACATTCCTTCGGCCGTAGTATTCTGCCCACAGATTGTTTTGCAGGAGACTGATCCCAGCTACGCTTGAGCCGAACGTGATTGTGGCTAAAAACATCCTTGGCACATCTGTGGCGATGATCGTAAAAAATATCGCAAGCGCCATCAGTAGAAGTGACGCACCTCCGAGTATCCGTGAATGGAGGCGTTCATAAAGGAACCCCATGAATAAGGTGCTTATCGTAGCCGCCGTGGCATCCGCTGCTATTGCCAGGGATACCAGTCGTGGATCGATTCCCCTATCAATAAAGCTCGCTACTCTGTGTACTCCTAGGCTGCTCTGAGCGAGCGTGGTGAGGCTGAAAGCCACCATCAATCGCCAGAAAACTGGAGAGCGCGTCGCCTCTTTTACAGACCACTGGTAGCTGTCTTCTATCAGTAATGCGGCGGTAGCCTCTGGTGTTTTAGCTTCCACGTCTCCATCAGGTGAAACACCTATGTCTTCAGGGTTCCGCCTTAAGAAGATCAGCGACAGCGGTACCACGGCAATAACGCACATTATTGATATCGATGCCCATGCACCTCGCCATCCATAGGCCCCTATAAAGACCTGAGTTAGCGGGACCAGCACTATCGCTCCTATGGAGCTTCCCAGGAATGCGAATGCCATGGCCCTCCCGCGTTTGCGTACGAACCATTTGGCGATTGGGATGGAGGTTATTAGGCCCGCAGACCCGGTGAGCCCCAGGAAACCCATGCCGCCGAAAATTAGGATCATCTGCCACGGCGCTGATATGAATGCCAGCAGGAATATCAGGCCGCATGTCGCCGTCATCGCTACAGGGAGAATGATTCGCGCGCCGTACTTATCGAGCAGTCTGCCGGTGAGTGGGCTTGTGATGGCGTTTGTAGTTTGACGTATCGACTGCGCCCACCCGAACATCGCCCTGCTTGCGCCTATGTCGTCTCCCATCGGCTTGAAAAACAGCCCGAAGTTGAACATGGCAAGTATTCCCGCGGCCGAGTTGCAAAGTGCCAGGACAGCCACGATTACCCAGCCGTAGAAGAACTTGCTTGATCTTTTGGGAGGCGTCATCGGTTTATTCAAGGTTAGATTGTCGATTATAGCGGTGCCACTTAATGGGGCTACCGTGAGATTCCGATATAGACCGAGTTTGTAATAGGCCGTATAATTGCGATAGACATCTTTATCGCTGAGACTTTGATGTTACCTTCTTGGCGTGGTGGGGTTGAGCCTAGTAGAAACCGGAGGACACTAGAGTTTGATATGGCAGAAAGAATTATCACCTTCTCTGAATGACACCGCTACCCCTACATTGGTAGCGAACGAATATAGCGACCTGAGAGAGTTAGTTCGCAAACGCGGACTCTTCGCGAAACAACAACTGAATTACTTAATAAGAATCGTCATAACCTTTACTCTTCTTGCAGCAAGCATCACATCCTTAGTTGTGTTTGACACGTTCTGGATTCATGTGTTCAATGCTGCATTTCTGGCTTTCATTTATGGCCAAATCACATTTCTTGTGCATGACGCCGGGCATAACCAGATTTTTAGTTCGGGCTCCAAAAATAGGATAACAGCTATTTGGCTAAGCAGCTTATTTCTCGGAGGCAGCTCGAGCTGGTGGGTAGATAAACATAACCGCCACCACGTTAATCCTAATGTAGGCGGAGTAGACCCGGATGTTGAGATACCTGTTCTTGCCTTTTCCAGGGAGGCCGCATTGAGCAAAAAGGGAGTTTACAGACTAATAGTTAAATATCAGGTGTTCCTTTTCTTTCCAATTCTATTGTTGGAAGCGTTCAACCTAAGGTTCCGTAGCATCAATTATCTTCGCAAAGAACGTCTTTCCGCTCATTGGGACGCGATAACACTCATCGTCTTACACCACGTTATTTATATTGGGATGTTGGTCTACCTCATTGGGGCATGGCAGGCGCTGATGTTTGTGGCGGTTCACCACGCTCTTTTCGGTCTATATCTGGGTTGCACCTTTGCGACGAACCACATAGGTATGCCTGTACTGAATAGCAGCGAAAATATGGATTATCTCAGGCTTCAGACGTTTACCGCGAGAAACCTGAAAGCAAACTGGTTAACCGGTTTTCTGTTCGGCGGGTTGGACAGCCAGATCGAGCATCATCTGTTCCCCACAGTACCCAGGGCTGCATTTAACGATTTGAGAAAAATCGTAAAGCCGTTTTGCAAAGAGAGGTTGATATCTTATAGCGAGGTGGGTTTTGTTCAGGCCTACATCGATATATTGAAACATCTCTACCGTGTAGGGGAGCCTCTGCGCCGAGGGTAAATAGTTTACCCAGAAACGTTGCTCGGACTAACCTTCATGGTAAATCCTGCCATTTGCTCCAATATTCTTACCATTGAAAGAGGGTTGGCCCAGCCTTGGGCTTCAGCACGAGCGTACACTTCTTTTGCCATTAAACCGGTGAAGGCTGGAGCCCCAATCTGCTGAGCAAACTCACAGGCTTCCGTTAAGTCTTTGGCGATAACGTTGTAGGAGCGTGAAGGATATGCCTCATCCTTTTCAAAAGTCCGCTCAAATATCTGTCGCTGTAGATTTTCAACGTTTCCCCTCCCAGCGCTTATCGGAATGAGCTGAGACAGGATTTTGATGTCTACGCCAGCCTTCGCTGCGATTATGAAAGCTTCAGCAACAGCTACTTGATATGTATATCCCATGTACTGGGTCATCAGCTTAGCTATCATGCCATGTCCTGAATCGCCTACGTATACCAAGTTTTTGGCCATACAATTTAACATTCCTTCGTATTTCTTGAACGTATCTCGACGTCCACCCACCATGATTGTCATTTCCGGGGGCCGACGACTGACTGGAGCATCCAGCACGTCAACCCCTTTAGCAATACACTCTGCCGCAACCTTGCGGAATACTGACGGAGCATTGGTGGTCATATCGATGTACACGCTACCTGGATTCAAACCCGCTAAAACCCCGGTTTCCTTGTTTAGAACTACTTCCTGCATCTGGACTGGTCCCGGCAAAGAAGTTATGACCGCCTCAGAATTTTGGGCAAGAAGCTTCGGACTAGCCCCCCATTTTGCGCCAAGCTTGATTAAGTCGTCGCCTGCGCTCTTCTTGAGGTCATTTACCGTTACCTCGTGCCCACCTTCTATCAGGCAACGAGCAATAGAGCCACCCATAATACCCAAACCGATAAATCCGACTCTCATATACGACCTCCAGAAAATTCAAACTAAGCGCCGAAGCACGAGCTAAGCGTTGGAGCCTTTTTCGAGTTTGATCTGAGACCAACTAGGAGCATCCATAAACTCTGCCCAGCGGCCGTAGAAACTCCTTTGATTTAGTTCACCCGGCGATGGAACGAACTTCCCCGGAAACGACTCCCTTGCCTGTTCCGTATGTCGCTATAAAGTCATTGGGTTTTGGAACCTGAGTTTCATGGCCTAGGAAAAGCCAGCAACGGCCAAAAATTTGTTCTAGCTCTTGCTGATAAATATCTGGGTCCCCGAACACTCTTCGGTCCAATAACCCTTTTTCATTCTTAACCAAGTTACGAAATAGGGTTGTTGTTGCCATCTACTTCCCTCCTTGTACTTTCTTAGCCGCCACGACGCCTATGAATCTACCTGTCAAATTGGTTATACGTTATGGGATCAATGTGAACCTGCGACCAGCTAGGAGCGTCCATCATTTCAGCCCATCGCTTGTAAAAAGACCTCTGATTGACCTCGTTTGGTCCCCTAGTCGCATATCCTGGGACTCGTTCGTCTCTTACTTCATGCCCAAGACCAAGTTGTAAGTTTTGCATATACTGGCGTCCGATCAAACTCTTAGCGGTTCGGGTGCAATCCATAAAATTGTTCTGGTCTTCTTCTTCCCTCACGCCACTAGGGCCGCGGCTTAGAGTCTGTGCCTTACGTGCCTCTTCCTTAACTTCTTTTGGAGCATCCTTGTCAACAGGAACCCATATCCATTCTTCTATTTGAGAGGAGCCTTTTGGATGTAACATCCTGTAGTTAGTATTGCTGCCTGAAAAATTGGGAAACATGGTAAATACGAAAAATGTTCCCCTGCTCCGCCCGCGCAATTCCCCAAGCCGCTCGATTCGTTCTGGCAGATGCTCTGCCCTATACTTGCTAGAAGGGCTATTTGCCGATTCACCCGTTGGCCTACGTGTAGAAACGGTATCGCTCCACCCACCAAATGAGGTAACGCAATGGCCGTTCCCCGCGCTTACAGGGCGACTCGTACCAAATTCGTAACCTGCTGAGAAAACGGTCGCAACGCCGTCTTGGGCCGAGGCACCTGATTTCCTTTTAGCAGAGTCCAGAACTGAGGCTGAACCATAATGCGTAATAGGTGAGTGATAACTGTCACCCCCATTGTTGTCACATGGATATTTCCAGTTGCATGGGAGGACATTCTTTTGGACTCCTGGCAAAAACTCGATGCCTCCAGCCCTATTATCCAAACCCATATCCAGATACCAAGCCATATCACCAAGATAATCAGTAAGCGAGGGCGCTGCCGGATCCCAGGTTGCAAAGACTAATCCCTTATAGCTGGCAATTTGTGCAGTTTCCACCAAACCCCACTGAGAGCGATCTAGCTCTTCGAAATAGGCTTCCTTGTATCCTGGCACACCAACAAGCTTTCCGTCGGTTGCGAACGTCCAGCCATGATAGGTGCACATGAATGACGGCGCGTTGCCTAAATCTGCCCTGCAAACCCTGTTCCCCCGGTGGCGGCACATGTTAAGAAACCCGTGAACCTTACCCTTAGCATCGCGCGTAAGAAGGACGGGGTCTTCTCCCATCCTAGTACCGATGAAGTCGTTATTTTTAGCTACCTGACTTTCGTGCCCGAGAAAAAGCCAACATCGCCCGAATATCTGCTCAAGTTCCTGCTGGTAGATGTCCTCGTCCACAAACATTTTGCGGTCTAAAATCCACTTGTCCCTGTCTACGAGGCTTCCAAATTTTGTACTTACATTCATTTTGTATTCTCCTTTTAGTATTTTTCTTGGACTCTACGGAGAGGCTTTTGGAGTGTCTAAAAGCCATGGATAGTCCAGCATACCCTTGGTGCCGACTCTGGCTAGGCTATTACGCACGCGGGGGGCTTGGTAGCCGAGCGTAGCTTCTCTTGGAATCCACATTGTCCACATTCCCAGGTTGTTGTAGT
>SHYL01000058.1 GCA_009692825.1 Dehalococcoidia bacterium
ATAAGGCACTTTATATCCATAAATGATCTATCTGCGGCTGAGATAAACCGGCTCATACAGAGCGCAATTTCCTTAAAGAAAGGCCCATCGACGCCTCTCCTTAAAGGTAAAACTCTAGGTATGATTTTTCAGAAGCCGTCTATGCGGACTCGCGTAAGCTTTGACGTTGCCATGTATCAGCTGGGCGGGCATGCCATAGACCTGCAGCAAACTGAGGTAGGAATCGGGACACGAGAGTCTGCAGCAGACATAGCGAGAGTCATGAGCCGCTACGTAGACGCAATCATGGCTCGCGTTTTCAATCACTCAGTGCTAACGGACCTGGCGGAATATGCAACCGTTCCGGTAATAAATGGCCTTTCTGATGTTGAGCATCCGTGTCAGGCCATGGCCGACCTCATGACGATAGTTGAGCTAAAAGGAAAGCTAAAAGGCCTCGTCGTAGCTTACATAGGGGACGGCAATAACTGTGCTGCCAGCCTGGCGCTGGGAGCTGTGGCTCTCGGTGCTGAGGTCCGCATAGCTTCGCCCAAAGGCTACTGGTTTTCAAATGAAGCCAGGGCAAAGATAACCGAATCCGCGGCGAAGACGGGCGCAGTGCTACTTTACACTGACGACCCGCGAAAAACCGCACGGGGCGCTGACGTTATTTACACAGACGTTTGGACAAGCATGGGTCAGGAAGCAGAATCCCAGGAAAGGCGCAGGGCTTTCGCGGGCTACCAGGTAAATCCTTCCCTACTCGCTATGGCAAAGCCAGACGCCATCTTCATGCATCCTCTACCCGCACATTACGGAGAAGAGGTAAGTTCAGGCATTATGGAGGACAGACGAGCTGTTGTCTTCCAGCAGGCAGAAAATCGGCTGCACGTGCAAAAAGCCCTGCTGGTTAATTTCCTAAAGAATCCAAAATGAGCGCCAAATCTCAAGTTGCAAAGCAACTTCCTGCCTCTCTTGATCATAAACCTATCGTCGTGATTGTCGGACGTCCCAATGTAGGTAAGTCGACACTTTTCAACAGATTGATAGGCAGGCGTGTAGCTATTGTTACCGAGATAGCCGGTACAACTCGCGACCGTATCGCGATGGATGTCCCTGATGTACAGAAACCATTCGTCCTCATGGATACCGCAGGCATGGAAGCCTCTCCCACGGGAGAGCTTGACTCAAAGGTCCAGCAGCATATCGGATATGCGATTTCTGAGGCTGACCTGGTTCTATTCGTGGTGGACTCTCGTGCCGGCCTCATCCCCGTAGATAGCGAAATGGCACGGGTAGTACGTAAAACGGGAAAGCCGGTTTTACTTGTTGCCAATAAAACTGAGACCCCTAAGGAAGAGGCTCAGGCACAAGAATTTCACCGGCTGGGTTTCGGAGACCCGATCCTTATAAGCGCATATCACAATCAGGGGATGGCCGATCTACTGTGGAAAATAGATAATATTCTTCCTTCCCCTACTCCTGAGTTAGAAAAGCTAGATAACGTCCTAAGGCTGGCAATCGTTGGGAGACCAAACGTAGGAAAATCCAGCCTGCTTAACGCCATACTTGGACATGAGCGGTCTGTAGTCAGTGCTAAACCCGGTACTACTCGTGATGCCATAGACACTCCTTTCCAGTACAAAGACCAGGAAATGCTTTTAATAGATACTGCCGGCATCAGGCGAAAAGGCCAGCAGATGGACATCATCGAGCGGTTCAGCCTCTTGCGATCTATGCAGGCGATATCCCGGGCAGACATTGCAATGCTGGTACTGGACGCCCAGGAAATGGCTACCGATCAGGACGCGCATGTAGCAGGGTACATCCTGGAGGAATACAAAGGCGTGATCGTTGTGGTCAATAAATGGGACCTGAGCAGACAGCTGGGTATCAGCCCAACCTCAGCGAAAGATTTTATCCGCGAACGCCTCAAATTTATGCCATACGTTCCCGTAGTCTTCATATCTGCATTAACTGGCAAAGGCGTTAACGAACTCCTTCCTCTGGCAATCGAAATATTCAATGAGAGACAAAAGCGAGTCGGTCCAGACCAGCTGCGCAGCATCATGCTGGAAGCATTTGCGGCGCATCCGCCGGCCACAATAAAAGGGAAACGACTAAGCATAAGTTCGGTATCCCAGTCTAAAACTTCGCCTCCAACTTTTGATTTTCAAGTTAACAATCCCGACCTGGCGCATTTTTCGTACCAGAGATTTTTAGAGAACTCCATCAGGGAGGCCCACAAATTCCACGGCACGCCTATAAAAATGATATTTAGAAAACAGATAACTTAGAGAAATGCTTCTAGTATCCGCACTTATAGGCTATATTTTGGGGTCTCTACCTGTCGCCTTAACAATAGGCAAGCTTTTCAGGGGAGTAGACGTCCGTGACTCAGGCAGCGGTAAAACAGGCGCAACTAATGTTTTACGGACGCTCGGATGGAAATTCGCAATACCCATAATCATATGGGATATTGGAAAAGGTATTCTTGCGGTTTTGATTTCGAGGGCCCTCACCGACTCGAATCTATCCGATACCCTGGCGGCATCGGGCGCGTTAATCGGTCACGTATGGCCTATAACAAGTGGATTCCGCGGGGGTCGAGGCGTGATGACTGGGCTCGGAACGGTTTACGTTATTTCGCCCATAACCGCTATACCGGGCACCATTTTTACGCTGACAATTATCGCAACGACTAGATACGTATCGTTGGGCTCAATCCTCGGGTCTGCGTCACAGATTGTAGGAGCATTCATGGCGTGGTGGATGGGTAAACTTCCTGCCGAATACGCGATTTTCGTCATCGCCGCAAGCACATTTATAATCTTGATTCACCGCGACAACATAGAGCGATTGATTCAAGGCAGAGAACGGAAAATCGGTGAAAAAGCGTTGCCTGTAAAAACCCAGGGCGGAAAATCTGCATGAAATTCGCCATTATTGGGACGACCAGCTGGGGTACTACGCTAGGCATTATGCTCGCTAAACGCGGAGAAAGCGTATCCCTGCTTGCCCAAACGCCTGAAGAAGCAGAGCGTTTGAACCGCGAGCGCCAGAACCTAAAGTACGCGCCGGGACAATCCTTCCCTCCATCTCTCAAAGCAACCGCCTCGGTAGAAGATGCCTGCCGCGGCTCTGATATGACCATAATAGCCGTGCCCTCTAGCAGGCTCAGGGAAAATGCTAAGAAGCTCAAAAAGGCGCTTGACCCTGCTACTATCCTCGTATCAGCCGTTAAAGGACTTGAAGCAGAAACTGGCAAACGGATGAGCCAGCTTCTGGCTGAGGAACTCCCAATCGCATTCAAAGAGCGGACATGCGTTTTATCCGGACCTAACCTATCGAAAGAGATTTTGCTTGGACTGCCGGCAAGCACCGTGCTTGCGTGTAGAAACACAACAATAGCCACATCAGGTCAGCATATGCTTAATTCAGGCACATTCCGTGTTTACACGAATGACGATGTAGCGGGAGTGGAGTTCGGTGGCTCCCTCAAGAACATAATCGCCATCGGCGCAGGCATTGCCGACGGCCTCGGCATGGGGAATAACGCAAAAGCTTCATTCATATCCAGAGGGCTTGCTGAAATGACCAGGCTTGGTGTTGCCGCAGGCGCGCATCCGCGCACATTTGCCGGCCTGGCGGGCCTGGGTGATCTCATAGCCACTTGCGAAAGCAAGCTGAGCCGTAATCACTACCTGGGAGAGCAACTCGCAAAGGGGCGTAAGCTAGACGAAATCCGCTCGACTATGATCAATACGGTAGAAGGCGTAGACACTACACGCGCCGCTTTGATCCTGGCGAAACGCTACAAAGTGGAGATGCCAATAGCGGAAGCCACTTACAGAGTTCTTTTTGAAGGCGTATCGCCGCAGAAGGCGATGCAGGAACTGATGAGCAGGACGCCCCGCCACGAGTCAGAGAAGTACCAGTAACTTAACCTCTGCTGGGTTGCTCAGCCTCTTTTGATGCTTTCTCAGCCTTTGCTTTTGGCTTGTTGTCTGGAATCAAGAATACAACCGGAAGTATGACCCACATAAGCACCGTTGTAGCGATGAAAACATTAGCGAGGCCCGCACCTCTATCCTGGACACCGCTCAGGTAAAGCGTAACCAGCGAAATTCCAAGAACACTCCCAGCACCACGTATTGTTCCTCTGAGTCCGGTGATCGCCGCAATCTTTTCAGGCGCCAGGTCCAGCGCCGCGTTGTTTGACGCAGGATTTGCTATTCCCATACCAACCCCTCCAAAGATGAGTATGAACGCCAGTAGACTCATGTCTGGGATATCAAGCCCGAGAATAGCGATGTTGTGAAGCGACAATCCGAGGAGTATTAGGGAAATACCTACCAATATAGGACCGATTATCATCGGTTTGCGATAGCCAATCTTTGGCAGCAAAAAACTGGTTAATATCGATGACACCATGATGAGCACCAGGCGCGGTGTAAGCGCGATGCCTACATCTCTCGGCGACATGTTGTACTCAACAATGATGTAGTAAGGCATGAAAGCGAATACACCAAAGGTACCCAGCCCATAAATCGTGTTGTAAATATTTGCGGCCATGAACGCCGGCCTCTTGAGGAGATCGATTTCTATCAAAGGCGTAGGCGTGTGATGAATATGTCGCCAGAAAAGAACGAGGAGAGAAGCGCCGAGCCCAAAGAATACTAGCGTCAACAAATTTATTGACCCATTGTTGTCGCCCCAGGCAGTCATCCCGTACAGAAGTGACGCAATACCACCGGCGAACAGACCTGCGCCAGCCAGATCTATGTTGCGTTTGGATTTTACAGGCTTGTCTTTAGGCAATATGAATGGCGCTAGCAGAAGGACAATCATTCCTATAGGTATGTTTATGAAAAACATCCATCTCCAGGAAAAGTATTCCAGCACAAACCCTCCAAGGTTTGGCCCTAGCATTACGCCAATCGGGAAGATACTGCCCAGCAGTCCTATCGCCGTAGCCCTGCGTGTACCTCCGAAAGCGTCCGCGATGATCCCGGTAGCGGAAGGCATGAAGGCTGCGCCCCCAACTGCCTGCGTAACTCTGAAACATATGACCATATAAACGTTAGGGGAAAGGCCAACGCCGATCGAGCTTCCCACAAAAAGCACGACTGCCCAAAGGAAAACTTTTTTTTGGCCCCACTCATCGCTGACTTTTCCGGCTATCGGCATCATGATCGTCTGCGTCAACTGGTAGGCAGTAAATACCCATCCGATCCATGCAATGTTGGTATGCAGGGCGTCCATAATCGTAGGCAATCCTATGCCTATGATCGTGTTATCCATAGAAGACATAAGCATGGCAGGGGCCACGACTGCGAAAACGAGAATGCCTCGTATACGGGAAGATTTCAAAGATTCATTCATTTTAGTAGATTCTGATTCTAATACTTTCTTAGCTAGAACTATGTAACTTAACACTTACGTAAGTAATTACTAAAATCATTTTCATGCTCGATCTGGCGCTTCAAGCAATATCGGAACCAAACCGAAGAGAAATCCTGAGGATGGTTCAGTCAAGCTAATTAAGTGCCGGAGGTATCGCGGCAAAGTTCGCGGTGACGCGGTCGGCGATATCTCAGCATCTTGGTGTGCTTATGACTGCAGCCCTGCTCACAATGAGGCGGCAGGGCACCCAACGGCTATATCGAGCCCGTCCTGAGGGGACTAGGGAAGCTAAGGGCATTTCTGGACGAATTCTGGGAGCAAAGTCTAGCGAGATTAGCTGCTGAAGCCGAAGTAGAGGAACGGAGAACGAGTGTGATCACAAGAGAAGCGAATATTATAGAGAAAGTTATTCGTATAGATGCCAGGCCTAAAACGATTTTTTCGTTCTTTACTGACCCGCAGAAGATGGTCAAATCGAAAG
>SHYL01000059.1 GCA_009692825.1 Dehalococcoidia bacterium
AAGGCATGCTGAAGGCCCTTGGCGAAGAGATATACGTAAAAGAAGAGAAATACGTTGATATGGCTACAGCAGTAAGCGGCAGCGGGCCCGCGTTTATGTTCCTCATAATCGAAGCACTTGCTGATGCGGGAGTACATATTGGACTTCCACGGGACACAGCGAAAATATTGGCTGTCCAGACGGCATTTGGAAGCTCACTTCTGGTAAAGGAAACGGGGAAGCATACATCTGAGCTAAGAGAAATGGTTTCTTCACCCGGCGGAACTACTGTGGAAGGGCTTTTGGAGCTCGAGAAGGGGCAGGTCAAGGCTGACATCATCAACGCGGTGACCGCCGCTTATAACAAATCGCTTAAGCTTGCCGATGCTGCCAGTCAGCAGAATGAAGGAAAGAGTAAGGAATAATGGATAGCCACAGGATAGTTAGCATACTATCCAACCTGATTTTTGTTCTCACAATCGCGATACTGATACGCTCGTTGATGTCATGGTTCCCGGTTTCACCGCAAAACCCTATCTACCAGGTGATCTACGGCATCACAGACCTAATCATAAAGCCGCTGCAGCGTGTCGTTCCCAGGTTGGGAATGATAGATATATCGCCAATGGTCGCGATGATAATCCTGCTTGTGATAAGCAGAGTTTTACAGCAGTACGCATAAACGGAAACGCCCCGATTTAATCGGGGCGTTCATCAGATATAAGATTGAGTCCTAGCGATCCCGTCCGCCGCCGCCCCCGCCAATTCTGGGAGGAGCGCCTTCTGTCCTTGGCCTAGCCTGGCTTGCGTTGATGGCGCGGCCGCTGAGCTCTTTGCCGTTCATGCCTGTGATGGCGGCGTTCGCTTCGCTGTCGTTGGCCATTTCCACAAAGCCGAAGCCCTTGGACCTGCCGGTGTCGCGGTCCTTGATTATGGAGGCTGAAGTCACCTGTCCGAATGCTCCAAAAGCCTTCTTCAACTCATCTTCTGTCAGCGTATAACTGAGATTACCTACATAAATATTCACGAAATCTCTCCTAAATAAGGTTGGGTGGAATGTTACAGGATTTTTAGGAAAAAATCCACTAGGCTAACAATTTGCCTTAAAGAAGATAGAAAGTTAGCAGACTCCGCAGGCTTTGCAGCCGCTGGGAGCGCAGACAGGGAATTCTTTATTCCTGCCGCTGTTGATAGCCTCAAGAATGAAGAAATCCTTCTTCACACCTGTGCCGATCACATCCCAGGGCAATGGCTTATCCATGGGGTATGACTTGTAAACATAGCTTTGTACATCCAGTCCGACCTTTTTCATCGCGCCACGGAAAGCGCTTACGCCACCTATACCAGCCTCGGCTATCGCTCCGGCGAGCTCACGGCCGCCGCGCGATAGGCACGTGTCGATCTCGCTCCACTGCGGGCTGTCCCACTTAACCTCGATGTTTTTGCCGGACAGCGCCTTGCGTATGCCCTGCAAGCGTCTCTCGACGACTTCTACTGGCATCACGGAATGCCACTGAAATGCGGTCCCTGGCTTGGGGCTGAACGGAGACATGTCCACCACGATATGAGTGTTGGATTTGTAGCTATCCAGGATAGTCCTGCCCTTGCTTGTGATATCCGCTATCGCCATAGCATCTTCGTCGGTTTCCGTTGGCAGGCCCACTATGAAATAAAGCTTCATTTGCTTGATTCCATACTTGCCGACCTTATGAAACCCTTGGAGTATCTGCTCTTCGTTCAGACCTTTGTTCACGACCTTGCGCATGCGCTCGGAGCCTGCCTCAGGCGCTACTGTAACATTCCTGGCGCCGCTTTTGTCCAGCGCGTTCAGGACAGCGTCAGATAGGTTGTCTACACGCAGAGAGCTGATGGATATGCTTGCGCCCATGCCCTTTAGCTCTGTGACCAGCGCATCGAGCTCAGGGTGATCAGCGACTGCCGCTCCAAGCAGGCCTATCTTCTTGGTCAACGTCAGGCCGTATTTAGCCTGGTCGAGTAGGAAATCCAGGTTTCTCGGGCGCATGGGCCTGAATAAGTATCCGGCTATGCAGAAGCGGCATCCGCGTCCGCAGCCGCGCGCCACTTCCATCGTGTACATATTGTTGAATTCGGTCTCAGGCGTCAGGATCTCAGAGCGTGTGGCGTGCTCATCTACATTGATGAGATACTGCCGCTCTACAACACCCTTATTGATAGACGGTACGTATATACCTGGGATTTTTGAAAGGGCCGTTAGAAGATCCTGCCTGCTGCCGTTGATACCGTTCTCTATGGTGTCCATCAGGAGTGGGAGCATAGGCTCGCCTTCGCCAACGGCGATCGCGTCGAAGAAAGGCGCTATCGGCTCGGGGTTCGTTATCATGCACGGCCCGCCGGCAATTATCAGCGGATGGTCCTCGTTGCGCTCCTTGCTCCAGAGCGGTATGCCTGCAGTTTTCAGCAGCTTGACTACATTGAAGTAGTCCTGTTCGTATGAAATAGAGAATGCCAGCACGGGAAAGTCCTGCAAAGGACGCTGGGATTCGATGCTTATGCCAGGGACTGCGGGGCGCTGCTCGCGCCTGACGCCGACAGCACGGCTGAATCCGGTGGAGGGCATGTTCTCAGCGTCTTCCCAGAAGACGCGCTCGCACACAAAACGATCGTCAGAATTGATATGTTTATACACGGTTTGCATGCCGAGGTTGGACATGCCGACGAAGTAGGAGTTGGGGTAAACGAGTGCTACAGGTAGTCTGCCGCCCCAGTCCTTCGTGATTGCGCCACGCTCAAGGCTGAGACGACGCTTTAGTTCTTTAGTTGCTTCCCATGTCATCCTGTGAATTCTACCTTAATGCGAGAAGCACAGCAAACTTTATGCCTAGGTATTTTTGAGAATAATTAAATAGGATATGCTTATTGTTGACTTCATATGAAATTGCCAAAATACCGATTGATGTAATACCACCAGGTTGATAGGATGGGTACAACTAGTAAGCCCTCAAGCACCTGCCATTTTACAGCTACGGTTTCAGTTTTCTGACCGAAAAGTTTTCAAAAATTAGTTCGAAAACCGTTGACACGCCCAATATCTAGTGGTAGGTTAACACTTACCACAACAAGTTGTGGCCCGCAAGACCCAAAACCCTGGTTCAAAGATTTAATTGAGAGAGAGCGTTTTAATTGGTCTGTCCATTCTGTAAAGCTAAAGACACTAACGTCATAGACAGCCGTGAGACCAGCGACGGCATCCGTCGCAGGCGCGAATGCGCCGCATGCGGCCAGCGGTTCACCACCTACGAGCGATTGATGGCCAACTCGGTCGTAGTGGTCAAACGCGACGGACGCCGCGAGGAGTTCAACAGGCAGAAGCTGACGCAGGGTATCCAGATGGCCTGCTCCAAGAGGCATGAGGCGATGGCACTAGTGGAGAAGATCGTTGAAGAGATTGAAGTAGAGATACAGAAGATGAACAAGCCGGAGGTCCCCAGCCGTCTCATAGGTGAGATGGTCATGGAGAAGCTGAAGCCGGTTGATCAGGTTTCATACGTACGGTTCGCCAGTGTATACCGGGATTTCAAAGATCTCGAAGGTTTTTTCCAGGCGATTGATACTTTAAGACATCCTCAGGAGGCGAGAGCATCCAGACGCGGAGGAGCTTCGGTTCCCAACGGGCAGCTTGCTCTTATGCCTGCGATGGAACTTGTTTCTCCTGGCTCAGGTAGAAGCGGGAAACGTAAGCGAGGCGCTATAAAACGCTCGCAGGGCAGATCGCAGGCCCCGCTTAAGCCTGTGCCTAGTACTCGTTAAGCTCCCAAGCTTCCTGACCAGGCAAACCCAAAAAGCTTCAGAATCCCAGGCTACCTGTCTGTTGGTTTACTTTTAATTTAATAATAAAAGAGAGTGGGAATAGAAATGACGATAAATGAGAAAGATGTAAAAAAAGCGCAAATCAATAACAACGCGATGGAAGTCCTGAAGAAGCGCTACTTCCTTCGAGATACCTCAGGTAAGGTCGTAGAATCTGCTGAAGGTTTATTCATGCGCGTGGCCAAGGCCATCGCTGAGCCTGACAGGGTGTTAGACCCATCACCTAATGTCGATGCCACTGTGCGCGAGTTCTACAACCTTATGGCAGACCTGGAGTTTCTTCCCAACTCACCCACTCTTATGAATGCTGGCACCGACGCCGGCACCCTCTCGGCGTGTTTTGTGCTTCCTCTCAATGACTCGATGGAAGGGATAATGAAATCCGCTCATGACGCAGCAATGGTGCAGAAGTTCGGCGGCGGCACTGGCTTCCCTCTCTCATTCCTTCGTCCCAAGGGCGCTCCGATAGCTTCAACACACGGCAAGGCATGCGGACCTATTGCTGTCCTGCGCCACCTATCCAGCGTTTCACGCCTGGTCACACAGGGCGGCAAGCGCGATGGCGCCAACATGGCCGTGATGGCAATCACACACCCGGATATCGAAGAGTTCATTTCCTGCAAGCAGCAGGAAGGTGAGATTCACAACTTCAACATATCCGCTGCGGCGACCGATGATTTCATGCGCAAGGTTGAAAAGGGTGCCGAGTACGACCTTATCGATCCTGTCACAGGCAAATCCACAGGCAAGAAGAACGCTAGAGAGGTCTTCGATAAGATAATCGCAGGCGCTTGGCGCAACGGCGAGCCTGGCCTTATCTTCATCGACCGCGTGAACCGCGACAACCCGACGCCTCAGCTCGGCAACTTTGACGCTACGAACCCATGCGGCGAGCAACCTCTGCTGGCATTCGAGTCCTGCAACCTGGGCTCAATCGTGCTGAGCAGGATGGTAAAAGGCAGAAGCCGCAAGAACGTTAGCGAGCCTGATGTTGAGATGGACTGGGAGAAGCTGCGAAAGACAGTGAAGACCACAGTTCATTTCCTGGACAATGTCATCGATGCCAACCGCTACTCTATCCCTGAAATCGAGCGTATGACCAAGGGCACACGCAAGATTGGACTGGGCGTGATGGGCTTCGCGGACCTGCTGGTCATGCTCCGCGTATCCTACGACTCAGCGGAAGGTGTAGAGCTTGGACGCAGGCTCATGCGCTTCATCAGGGACGAGGCCGATAAGGAATCCATAGAGCTGGCCAAGACGCGCGGCGCGTTCCCAGATTACGAAGAGTCCCGCCTGAAGAAGAACGGCGTTCCCGCCATCCGCAACGCTTGCAGACTGACAGTGGCGCCTACAGGCACCATCGCAATGATCGCGGGTGCGTCCGGCGGCGTTGAGCCAATCTTCGCGCTGGCATACCGCAAGCACAATATCCTTGAGGGCCAGACGCTCTACTACGTCGACCCTTACTTCGAGCAGGTTGCCAAAGAAGAAGGCTTCTACAGCGAAGACCTTCTGGAGTACATCTCCAACGGCGGCTCTATCCAGTCGCGCAAAGATGTTCCGGCGTGGGTGAAGCGCGTATTCGTGACAGCATCTGATATCTCGCCTGAATATCACGTCCGAATGCAGGCCGCATTCCAGGAGAGCACAGACGCAGCAATCTCCAAGACCATTAACTTCTCGAACACTGCCACTGAGCAGGACGTGCGCGACGCCTATACGATGGCATTCAAGCTTGGATGCAAAGGCATAACCGTTTACAGAGCAGGCAGCCGTGAGGCTGAAGTGCTGACGGCAGGACATTCCGCGCAGAAGCCCACACAGTCAACGATGATTGTAGAAAAGGTCCCGGTAGTCGACCAAGGCGTGCTCAGACCACGCAGCAGACCTGCGGTTATGAACGCTATCGTTGAGCGCGTTAGGACCAGTCACGGCAACCTGTTCGTCACGGTTAGCTTCGATAAGGACGGC
>SHYL01000060.1 GCA_009692825.1 Dehalococcoidia bacterium
TGAGAAGCGCCTGCTTTTCTGGCATGAGTCGATGAGAACCGGCCGCGGTGATTGAGCTCGAACACCGTTCGCCGTAGTTTTTAATGAAGCGGACGTGGGCATTTTAATTTTGCCTTGCAGAGGTATAAATGAAACCACGTTTGCTTATCAGCATTGCTTTTATTCTCAGCTTATTTGCTCTCATCGCTTGCTCAGACAAGCAGGCCGAGCCAACAGCAACTGTTATAACCGCGGCTATATCTACGGCAACTGCGGCTCCTCAGCCAACTATAACGCCGACGATACCCTCCCCCACAGCTACGCCTAAGCCAGCTCCAGCGAAGGTGAGGTTCATGGCAGGCTTCAAGCCCCAGGCTGACCTTCCGTTTGTAGCAGCGTATGTGGCGAAGGAGAAGGGATTTTTTGCGGAACAGGGTTTGGACGTGGAGATCAGCCACGCATACCAGGGTGAACACCTGCGCCTGCTGCTGGCGAATGAAATCGATATAACGACGGCCAATGCCGATGCGGTCATACGCAACAGGGCCGCCACGCAGGCGCCGATAAAGGCGATAGCGTTGATAGGACAGAGATCGGAACAGGCGTACGCCGTACTGAAGGACTCGGGTATAAATTCCCCGAAGGATTTCGAGGGGAAGACGGTGGGATACCGCACAGCCGCAACGCCGGATTATCTGGCTATGCTCAAACTCACAGGAACGGACCGCTCCAAGATAAAAGAGGTGCCGGCTACGTTTGACCCCAGGCTGCTTACAGAGAAGAAAGTGGACGTTTATCCCGTATTCCTTTCCAACGAGCCGTTTATACTTAAACAGATAGGGTTCGATGTGAAAACATTCGCGGGCGCTGACTACGGCGTGCCGACTCTGGGCCTTACCTATATCGTGAAAGAGGACACGCTGGTCACAAAACGTGAGGTATACCAGCGATTTCTGAAAGCGGCTATGAAGGGGCTATACTACGCTCAAAACAACATTTACGAAGCGATAGATATAACGCTGTTGTATGCGAAAGACGCTAACCGAGAACAGCAGAACTTTCTTATGATTTCAGAGATGGATAGAGCGGTCACTTCGGATACGCTCAAAAATGGACTTGGATGGATGACGCAAGAGCAGTGGGGGAGATTAAACGACTCGCTTCTCCAGTTCAACGCCGTCGCAACACAGGTCCCGACCAATGTTTTTTACGACGATTCGCTTATAAAAAGCATTTATAAAGATGGAAAGCTAATTTGGCCGTAGCAAAAAAGCGTTTCAACCCGATTACGTTTAGCGCTGAAGTTTTATTTAACATAATGCTTATTGGTGCGACGCTTTTAATCATATTGCTGCTTACGCCGTTTGCTTTGCTTAACTGGCTTGTTGTCTTCGGAATAGGTAATATCAAAACTGTTGGATATATTTCCGCAGGCAACCGTGTTCTTAAGGCCGCCGACGCAGCAGATATGTCTACGCTTGATAAGTCGGTACGTGAGCTCTTGGGTGTAGATGAGGGCGGACGGAAGAACTTTACCGCGTGGGTGAATGAGAAGAGGCGCCAGTCTCTTGCGAATAAGCTGATCACAATTAGAAGAAAAAGCTTTCCAAACGATAAGATTCACTATCTTTAGTTAAAGGTGAAGAATGGCTAAGGTTCTGGTAACAGGCGGCGCAGGCTTTATAGGCTCGCACATGGTTGACGCGTTAATTAAGGCTGGGCACAAGGTTAGCGTCGTCGATAACCTTTCAACCGGGCAAAAGACAAACATAAATAAAAAGGCCACTTTCCATAACATAAGTATCAGCGACAAGAAACTGGAAGAGATCATCAAGGAAGAAAAGCCGGAGATAGTCAGCCACCTTGCCGCCCAGATCAGCGTAAAAGCTTCCATGCAGAACCCGATGATTGATGCCCAAACTAATGTCGTTGGGTCGCTAAACCTCCTCAACCTCTGCCATAAATACGGCGTCAAGCGATTTATCTTCAGTTCCACCGGCGGTGCCCTCTACGGCGAGCCTGAGTATTTGCCGTGTGACGAGGACCATCCTATCCTGCCTCTCAGCGGCTACGGTGTAGCGAAACGCTCGCTTGAGATGTACCTGCTGGGGTATGGGCCCGTCTGGGGCCTCCCTTTTGTGATTCTGAGGTATGCCAACGTCTACGGGCCCCGGCAGGACCCATTTGGTGAAGCAGGGGTAGTCGCGATATTCGCGCGGCATATGCTGAAGGGCGAGACTGTAACCATAAACGGCACCGGTAAACAATCTAGAGATTTCGTGTACGTGTCCGATGTGGTGCGCGCGAACCTCATGGCACTGGAGAAGGGCACCGGAGGGCTGTACAACATCGGTACGGCCAAAGGGACGTCAGTAAACGATATCTTTTCCTACCTCAAACAAGCGACGGGGTACAAGCTCACGGCCAAGCACGGACCTGCGATACCCGGCGAAGTGGGGAACATATACCTGAAGTCGGATAAAGCGAAAAAAGAGCTTGGATGGATTCCGTCGGTCCCTCTGAGCGAAGGCCTGCAAAATACCGTCGAGTACATTCGTAAGACAGGCTGAACCTCAGGCTCGCAGTAATACAGACGAATGGATGTTCTACGGCCGCAGAACAGATTTGCTAGTGCTTGTACCCGAAGCCTATTTAAGGCAGTGGTAACCCTGATTTATGGTAATGATTTTCTTCTGCGCAGGATGAGAAGTAAGAGGCAGGCTAACGTCCGGCGCCCATGTTAAGTCCAATTTTGGCTCCGACTATCGCGAATGAGATTCCGCCCGCCATCATGAGCAGGCCGATCCACCATCTTGAATGGTCGAAGAGGAAGACCAAACCTCCAAAAAATAACAGGAGCCCAACCCCCACAGTAATAAGGAGAACGAGGTACCCACTTAATACAGTCCACAAAGTGCGAATCAGATCCATATCTATGTGCCTACTGCCTGAGTGTCACTCACATCGTAATCTAATCCCATGTGCTTGTATAGCAGCCAGTGAATAGGTTTCATAGTGCTAAGCAGGTGTTTCCCCCAGTGGTTTTGGAACCCAAATTTCCACTCCCAGATCGCATAGATTCTATGCTCTCCCACATCCTCAAAATTATGAAGCTGACTCTTCAAATCGACATAAATGTCTGCCAAATCGTCTGAGATGGGCAGATACTTAATTTCCTTATCGACGATAGGGTCAATCATATCGTGATAGAAGTCGTATTTACCCAGCTTCTCCTTTATCGAACTAACCGGGCTACCGATATCTTCGCCTTCATAAGAGTCGCTGATAGAAACATATGGCAGTTCTTGTGCTGATAGATAGAGCCGCGGAAGAATCTTTGAGCACTCAAATAAGAATGCCGATGTCGTAAAGTTCGAAAGGTTGTCGACTAGAGTGGTATATCCTCGAATTAGCTTGACGAATTCCTCGGCAGCCAGGTTCTCATCTGGAGTAAATGTTTTCTGTTCCATAAGATTAAAATGGTGTCCCCGGTGGGATTCGGACCCACGACCCTCTGCTTAGAAGGCAGATGCTCTATCCCCTGAGCTACGGAGACACGCGCAAAGTTTATCACAGCAAATATACCTAACTTCTTCGGAATCAGCCGGCCTTATCTGGCGTCTCGTTCTGTTTGGAGCGCCATGCCCTGCGGTAGTGCCGCCTGAGGAACCACACTATAAGAAGGACCAGGACAATCGCGAAGGGGATATCGAACACCCTAAATGTATTCCGCAGACGCTCCCAGTTTTCGCCTAGGACGTAGCCGCCGAAGGTTAACGCGAGTACAAATGGGTAAGAGCCAATGAATGTGTAGATGGAAAACTTACGTATGTCCATGCGGGCCGCGCCTGCCGGCATACTAATGAATGTGCGCACGATCGGAAGCATGCGTGAGACCAGGATGGCATGGTCGCCGTACTTTCGGAACCAACCCTCCGCCTTGTCCACGTCCTCTATGGATATTAATAGATACTTGCCGAATTTAGAGACAAGAGGCCTGCCGCCAGCTGCACCTATAGCATAGCCAACCCATGAGCCGAGCAGATTTCCAAGCGTTCCGTAGAAGGCTGCCAGGAAAACGAACGCTATGCCGTGTCCATGGTCCTTTATAAGGAACCAGCCGGCAAAAGGCATGATCAGCTCGCTGGGTAATGGAATGGACATGCTTTCGATGGCCATGAGTAGGATGACACCAGGCCATCCTATCTTTACATAAAGTTCTCGCATCCACTCCAGAATCGTATTTTCAATCGCGCCCAATGGCAGCTCCTCAAAAGAGTTTAAGCAAGTGTAGCAAGTGGCTAAAGGGTTGGCAAAGAACGGAAAAATGCCCGACTTCAGATGTATAATAGGCATAGTATCAGTAGTAATACATTAGGTTTTGAACCAAGTTTAAGAAATGTTTTGTATGAGCTTTGTACAGAATATAGAAACAGGTCTTGACAGGCTTAAGAACAGTGATAGAATGTGCTCAGTCTTATTGAGAAGGAGTTGAGATGGTGAGAAAAACAAGACTAATGAGGCAGGTTGAGGAAAAGTACAAGCGCCCACTTGAGCGTTTACTGCCAGAAAAGTACAACGAGAAAGGTTTACCTGGGATGGCTGAGGAGATGGGAATTTCCAAGGGCACGCTCTGGTACTGGCTCTTGAAATTTAATATAAAGGTTGAGCGCCGAGCAATTGCTCCCGGCGAAGAGTTAGAGGTTAGGCGAACGGCCTAGAAGTACCTCTCACATTGAGACGGTAAAACCACCAGTAACGCCTGGTGGTTTTTTTATTGTCTTTACTTAATCCAGTGTCCATCGATTGCCCCGAAGTGGCCCGTTCGAAATGGCTTCAGGCTGTGCTAAAATCGGTCACGTCTCTAATTCCCCGCCGGCGTAGCTCAGTGGCAGAGCAGCGGTTTCGTAAACCGCAGGCCGTGGGTTCAAGTCCCACCGCCGGCTCCATCAGTAGGCAGGTTCCTTCTTAACATAAGAATCGGATCGTTGGCCTCATACTTTCTCTCACCCGGATCCAAGCACTTCTTACAGCCCTAAGTGCCTTTGTCTATTACGTCTGTTCAGTAGATCTTACCACTGACTTCAGTCCCGCTTGTTGAGCTAGCAGTACCCATGCTCGCTAAATAAAGTCTGTTGACGGTGCACAGCTTGAGGTGCTACTCTTACGGGGGAATCCGGCTGAGATTTCATGGTTATGAAAGGGTCGATTCAGATGAATTTTGAAGAAGAGCCAAGCCTTAAGGTTGAAGTGCTGAAGCTTCTGGGATATCACCTCCAGAGTGGAGGCGTGCCACTTCTTACGCTTATGGCGTTATCGGCAGAGTTTGGGGAGCCTGCAGACCTTGTGAAACAGGCGTGTGACTCTCTCGAAAAAGAGGGTTTCATAAAAGGGTTCGCATTCGGTAAGAATGGCAAAGAGGACCCGAGTTACGATATAACGAAGGTTGGCGTGAATATGCTTTTCAGTTTTAATGAAAAGCATATTCCGCAATAGGATCAAAAAATTTGTGTTGGAAGGAAGTGGAATATGACGATGCAGAATATCAAGGCGGATACCGGATGGGGTGAGGTTGCAAACTTGGCCGAGGCGGAGCGCGAAGTCAAAATGAAAGCGCAATACCTAGAGTTGGCAAAGCTCGGCGAAGAAGAACGAGTAAACCGGCTATTCGCTATGGCCCAGTCCGAATACGCCCTCAATGATGAGAAGCTCAGATCCTTTACCACTTCAAGGATGCACGTGTGGATCAACCTGGACGTTCCGACGGCAAAGATGATAATAGCATCATATGACCATGCGATGGATAAAATGCCA
>SHYL01000011.1 GCA_009692825.1 Dehalococcoidia bacterium
TCATTTATGGATATAAAGTGCCTTATAGTCATAGTGGAATTATAAGCCTTGTTATTAGTTAATAATGCGCTAGAGAGAGGGCAATTGTGAAACCAGGTGGTTGAAATGAGACGGCAACGGCTCCAGCTCAGGCTGAACGCTGTTGTACTGTGTGCGCCATTCCTGGTCCAGAAGGGGGAACAGCATATTCCATGAGCGAAGCATTGTAGATACGAAGGGTTCTGTAATTGACGCTCGATGCGGACAAATAGTGGAGAGTGTAAATTCAACTGTTCCGTCTGTGCCAAACTTTGGCACGATCGGATAGCTGCGGCAGTCGAAGGGGCGGTCGCTGTGGATGCTGCACATGCTCCCTTTTAGAAAAGGGCATAGGCCGTTGCAGATGCTGAGCAGCTTCACGCTTTCCATCGAAACCATCTTGTCGATTTTTGCAAGACGTGAGTAGATGAACTTATCTTCATCGGGAAGAAGGATTGCTACTTCTCCGCCTTCAGACAGTTCGCAGTCCTGAGTGGTACAGCTGGCACATATCTTTATCGCAGCTGAGGGCTGACTGGTAAGCGAGTAGATACGTTCATATATAGGGAACAGTTCTGTTGTTCCCAATGTTTTTATGTGAGGAGAATTAATTAAGTTAGGTTTGGGCATTGGAACAGGTTTCCGTCTAGCACGTTGTTGATTGGATCCGAATATAGTTTAGTTGACGTTAAAATTATATGGATTTACAATGGACTTATCGCCCTTACGGCGATATGGAAACGGGGACACGCGATGATTGAGATGAATGTGGACTCTATCAGAGTAAGCCTGATGAATTATCAGAGAGTAGTCATTCTCAAAGAGAAGACAGCAGGTAGGTACCTTCCTATCTGGATAGGTCCCGCGGAAGCAGACGCCATTGCCGTAAAGCTGCAGGAGATGCAGGTTCCCAGGCCGCTCACGCACGATTTAATACACACGATAATCCAATCTCTGGGCGCCCAGATAAATTCGATCATCGTTAGCGATCTTAATAACGACACCTTTTACGCTAAAATCGTTTTGGATGTCGCAGGGAAAAAGGTTGAAATCGATTCCAGGCCCAGCGATGCGATTGCGCTGGCTGTGCGCGTAAAGGTTCCGATATTTGCTGAGGAAGCTGTGCTGGAAAAAGCAGGGATAATGCTCGATAAAGAGACCGGCAAGCCGATTGATGCCAAGGATACCGAGCAGGGACGAAGGCTCGAAAAAACAGTAAACCCTGATGAGATCAAAAAGATGTCTGCGTTCAAAGACTTCATTGATAATCTGGACCTCAGCGATTTAGATAAAGGTAAGTAACCGATTCTCTTAAATTATTTAAGAGCCCTCCAATAGTTGGAGGGCTCTTTTATTTTGCCACTATCGCTCAGACTTTATTTTGGGTACTATACACGTGAATTTTCAGCGACCGTCCTTGATGATGCGTGGACAAGGCACCAAGTATTTGTTTGACGGTCTAAAGACTATGTGATAATATGCACAATCGCCAAGAGCCTAGCCCGAAACCAAAGCTGTTCCGAGTAGCAGATGCTCTGAGGTTGACAGTATTCGGTTGGTATTTCGCAACCTGCCTTCTCGCCGGAATCGGTGGGGGATGGGCGCTGGATAAGTGGATTGGCTCCAAGCCACTTTTCATGCTGATAGGACTTCTACTGGGCACAATTGTGGGTTTTTACGGGATGTATAAACTGATGCGACCTTTGCTTAGCGAAAAGAAATCATCTGGCCAGAGGCTTCAGTAATGAAACTGATCCTTAGCGTAGTTATTTTCCTGTTCCTTCTAGTTGCCGGTAAAGCCCTATTTAACGCGCCGCTGCCAAATATCAGCCTCGGCGGCGAAAAAGTCATTCCAGACCTGTTTAGCATTGGATCTCTCGGAAGTTTTAATCTCACCAATACACTCCTCGGCGCCTGGGTCGCTGGAGCATTGATATTAATCGTTTCACTGGTTGCCACTCGCAAGATGAAGCTTGTGCCTTCGGGAGTCCAGGCGGTAGTTGAGTGGTCAATTGAGGGCATGCTTAAGCTAGTTGAGGACATAGCGGGGAAGGAAAAGGGTCGCAAGATTTTCTCGCTTGTAACTACTATCTTTCTTTTCATTCTCATATCCACCTGGACTGGCCTTCTTCCTTTTTACAATGGCATAGGGAAAACGGTTTCTGCTGAGCACCTGATAACTGAAACCGCTGAAGGAGTCATCAAGGAGAGCCTTGTTGGCATAGATAAGGAGCATGCTCAGGAACTGGCCGAGGAGTTCTACCAAAATAAGCTGACAGGCGAAGCTATAAATGAGGTACGGGTATCTGAGCATAAGAACTTCCCGGAAAAAGGCGATAAGGTAACTACAGGAGCTGGCCTGAATGACAAGATAATGGCCAAGCTTAAGTCCAAGAAATTGTTCATTATGGACAAAGCTGGAGGCTTGACGTTCCTTAATATTGGGTTTAAATCGGAGAAACTGGGAGGCTTGGGTCTTCTCAGGGACAGGAAAGAAGTTTCTGCCAAAGACTATTACGTAACGATAGTTCTTGAAAAATACGACCCCGCACTGTCTAAAGAGGTTAGTGAAGCTAAAAATATTAAAGAACAGAAAGAATTGCTAGGACTGGGAGATGTCAACGAGGATGGCTCCGGCTCAGCAGTTGCTGCTGAGTTCTTACCGTACTTCAGAAGTGCGAACTCAGACCTTATGATGACTCTAGCGATAGCATTTACAGCGATGATTGCGATCGAGTTCTGGGGAATAACAGGGAACGGACTCCTCAAGTATGCCGGCAGGTTTATCAATTTCAGTGACTTCAAGAAGGGTCCGCTGATGGGGGTCATAGGTCTCTTTGTAGGCATCCTGGAAGCTATTAGCGAATTTGCCAAGGTGATTAGCTTCACATTTCGTCTCTTCGGTAACATTGTTGCCGGCGAGATACTTGTATTTGTTTTCCTGTTCCTTTTGCCCTTCCTGACGGTTATCATCCCGCTCGGGCTGGAAGTATTTGTTGGATTTATTCAAGCAATCGTTTTTGCGGGGCTTGTCCTCGTTTTCGCAACCAGCGCAATGGAATCTCACGAAGGTCATCACGAGGGTGCAGAAGCAGGTCATGAGGCTTCACATCCGGCGACCTCTCATAAGGCATAAATTTACAAAGTGTTTTTCGAAGGAAGGAGCATTTAATGGATCTCTCAGTGATAGCGCAGGCAGCCGGTGGTGTAATGGACTTACGTCCTATCGGCGCAGGTATTGCAATCGGATTAGGAGCTATTGGTCCTGGAATAGGTATCGGTCTTTTGGTGTCCAAGGCGCTTGAAGCTTTAGGAAGAAACCCTGAGGCTCAGGATGCGATTCGGACAAATATGATTCTTGGCATCGCGTTCACAGAAGCTATCGCTATCTACGCGTTGGTCATAGGTATCCTAACGGTATTCGTCGTACCGGCGCCATAACCTAAGTCTTTAGAATCACAAGGGAAGAGCTAGATGGAAGCTTTAGGGGTTAGCATACCGGGCTTGATTGTAAGCCTGATAACCTTTGTCGTCCTGTGGTTCCTGCTGAACCAGGTCTTATATAAGCCTGTCTTCAGGATGTTTGACCGCCGAGACCATGCGATACAGGAGGCTGTTCGCAAGGCTAACGAGGTCAGAGAGCAATCCCAGGCTGGCGAGCAGCAGGTGCGCAAAAAGCTGGAGGATGCCCGTACTCAAGCGCAGGCGAGCATTGATCAGGCGCTACGGGAGGCGTCACAAACACGCGACCGTGAGATTGACGCTGCACGCAAGAATGCAGACCAGATACTCGCCCAGGCAAAGGCTGACGTGCAAGCGCAGAAGCAGCAGGCGATTGCTGAGCTTAGAAGGCTTTTCCCGGAGTTGGTTTACGCAGCGGCAGAAAAGGTACTGAACGGTCCCGCAAACAGGCAGGCCGGGCAGAAAGCCATCGACGACACGCTTGCAAGGGTAGGGATGCCGTAATGATGTCATCAGTGTTAGCCGATCCATCATCGGCCGCATTTGCAGTAAACCTACCAGTTCTGCTGGTGTCGATCATCAACTTCTTACTGCTTCTTGTAGTTCTGAAGTTGGTGTTTACCGGCAAGTTCGTCATAAGCGCCCCGATAGGCAAGTGGGCACAGAAGCGCAGCGATGAAATAAAGTCCGCCCTTGCTCAGGCAGAAACGGTTACTGCCCAGGCGGTAGTTAATAGGCAAGAGATAGAAAAAAGGCTCCAGGAAGCTGAGCAAGAGATACTTCGATTGCGACAGGAAGCCAATCTGGCATCACAGCGCATCCTACAGGAAGGCGCTGCGGACGCTCGCAGAGAAGCCGACGCTCTCGTAACTCGTGCACGCAATGAAATCGCTCACAGCAGGGATGAGGCGATGGAAGAACTCCGTAGAGAGTTTGGCGAGCTCGCCGTTGAAGCTGGCGCCAGAGTGGTCGCTACCAGTCTTAACGATGCCTCTCACAAGCGGCTAATCGACGAAGCATTGAAAGAAGCGGAGCGAGGCAAGTAAGAATGGCCAAATCCAGTTCCGCAAAAAGATACGCAGATGCAGTGTTTCAGCTTGCGCTCGAGACGGGTCAGCTTGAGCAGTGGGCGCGGGACCTTACTTCAATGGCATCCGTGTTTAAAGAGTCCGGCGCGCAATCTATCCTGCGAAGCAAAACCATAAAACCTGCGGATAAGGATAAGTTTCTTGCACTGACTCTCACGGGGATCAGCCCGGTGGCAATGAACCTGGCTCGAATGCTGGTTGCGCGGGACGGTGTTGGCGCAGCAACCGAGATAGCTATCCAATACCAGGAAATGATGGATAAACATCAGGGCGTAGAGCGCGGAGAGGTAGTCACAGCTATAGATATCACTCCAGAGCAGCAGAAAACCATTGCTAGTTCCCTTGAGAAGATAGTAGGGCACAAGGTTATCCTTACAACACGGAAAGACCCGATAGTAGTCGCTGGTTTCGTCGCAAGAGTAGGCGGCAAAGTCATAGACGGTAGCGTTCGTACGAAGCTCCTGGAGCTTCAAAAAGAATTGCTGCAGTCTAGCGTTTAATTTAATTATTCAATCAGCTCTAACGAGCGGAGGTAAGAAATGGCAGTAAGAGGACAGGATATCGCCTCGATTATCAAGAAGCAGATCGAGCAGTTTGGCTCGCAGGTTTCTGTGCGTGACGTTGGCACCGTGGTAGAAGTGGGCGATGGTATTGCCCGGATCCACGGCCTTGAAGGGTGTAAAGCCAGCGAATTGCTGCAATTCCCTAATGGTCTGATAGGCATGGCGTTAAACCTTGAAGAAGAGAGCGTAGGTGCCATCATCCTTGGCGAGTCCAACCTGGTTAAAGAGGGCGATGAAGTCCGCACTACTGGCCGTATAGCTGAAGTGGGCGTAGGTGAAACGCTGATTGGCCGCGTTGTAAACGCACTGGGCGAGCCCATTGACGGCAAAGGCCCCATCAAAACCACCAAGACCCGTCCTGTTGAACGCATAGCTCCAAACGTGGTCACACGCCGGGCCGTTAATACTCCGGTGCAGACAGGCATTAAAGCCATCGACGCTATGATCCCGATAGGCAGAGGCCAGCGCGAGCTTATCATCGGCGACCGCTCGACAGGCAAGACTGCTATTGCGATAGACGCAATCATCAATCAAAAAGGCGGAGACCTTATCTGCATATATGTGGCCATCGGACAGAAGGCCTCAAAGGTAACGAACGTAGTTGCGACGCTTGAGCAGCACGGCGCAATGGCGCACACCATCGTCGTGTCCGCCAGCGCCTCTGACCCGGCCGCGATGCAGTACCTGGCTCCTTACGCCGGATGCGCCATGGGTGAAGAATTTATGGAAGCTGGCAAAGACGTACTTATCGTTTACGACGATCTTTCGAAGCATGCGTGGGCGTACCGACAGGTCTCCCTGCTTCTGCGCCGACCACCAGGCCGTGAAGCCTATCCTGGCGACGTGTTCTATCTCCACAGCCGTCTGCTTGAGCGCTCTGCGAGACTTGAGATGAAGTTTGGTGGTGGCTCAATCACCGCGCTTCCAATCATCGAGACGCAGGCCAACGACGTATCGGCGTATATTCCGACGAACGTCATCTCTATCACGGACGGCCAGATATACCTTGAAGGTGAAATGTTCAATGCGGGCCAGAGGCCGGCGGTGAACCCTGGCATCAGCGTTTCCCGTGTAGGAGGCTCTGCCCAGACCCGCGCAATGAAGCAGGTCGCGGGAAGAATGCGCATCGACCTTTCCCAGTACCGTGCGTTGGAAGCTTTCGCTCAGTTCGGCTCTTCAGAGCTGGATAAATCGACACGCAATCAGCTGGAGCGAGGCCAGCGGACGACCGAACTCTTGAAACAACCTCAGTACCAGCCTATGTCTTTGGATAAACAGGTCATGTCGATCTATGCTGTTACGAATGGTTACGCAGACGATGTGCCTGTAAACCGCATTGGCGAGTGGGAAACCGCGTTCCTTAAATACATGGACACAAATAAGCCGGAGATCGGTAAGCGCATTGTGCAGGAAAAAGAGATCAAGGCTGATAACACGGAGAACCTGAAGAAAGCTATCGAAGAGTTTAAGAAGGGCTGGAAATGATCCGAGATATCGGAGAGTAAAACATGCCGTCAGTCAGAGTAATTAGAAGACGCATAAAGAGCGTCCAGAACACATCAAAGATAACACAGGCTATGTCATCCATAGCGGCTATCAAGATGCGCAAGGCTCAGCAGCGTGTGCTTGCAGCAAGGCCGTATTCCGACAAGATTGTGGAAGTGCTCGGAGCTTTGTCTGCCCGGGGCGCTGACGGCCTTGAGGGCGAAGGAGTACACCCGCTTCTTGAGAAGCGTCCGACTAAGAAAATACAGGTCGTGCACATCACTTCAGACCGCGGTCTTTGCGGCGGCATGAACGGCAACCTGAACCGCCAGACTGGCTCATACATCTTGCATGAAACACATCCCGTTTCGGTGGTTACGGTTGGTAAAAAGGGTCGAGATTTCATGGTACGCTTCGGTCGTGACGTGAAGGCCGTCTTTACTGATCTGGGAGATGCTCCGCGCCTCCTAGATACTACCCCAATAGCCAAAGTAGTCTCTGACGATTACACCAAAGGCGAAGTAGATGAGGTCTACGTGGCCTACACTCAGTTTGTAAATAACCTAGTGCAGCGGCCTGTCCTTCAGAAATTGCTTCCGATCGAGCCGCCTAAAGTTGCGGAAGGCGAAAAGACAAAGCAGGTGGACTTTATATTCGAGCCGTCTACTGATGACGTTTTCGCGCGCTTACTGCCGCGATACGTTGATATGCAGATTTACCATGCTGTGCTTGAGACGATTGCAAGCGAGCAATCAGCTCGAATGGTTGCGATGCGCAATGCTTCGGAAAACGCGAAAGATATGATCACTAGTCTCACTCTTGAAATGAATAAGGCACGGCAGGAGCAGATCACAAAGGAACTGCTGGATATCACCGGCGGCGTCTCTGCGATGGAAGGTTAAATTAACTTAGGAGCAAGAATATGCCAGGCAAAGGAAAAGTTGTACAGGTTATCGGAACAGTCGTTGACGTTGAGTTTCCATCAGATGCTCTGCCTGCCCAGTACAACGCCTTAACTCTCAATATCGATAACAAGAAGGTGACGCTGGAGGTTCAGCAGCATATCGGGAACAACTGGGTGCGCTGCCTCTCGCTCGAGCCTACGGATGGTCTTGCACGCGGGACGGAAGTGGCGGACACAGGTTTGCCCATTGCCGTGCCAGTCGGACGCGGCTCTCTCGGACGATTGTTCAATGTTACCGGAGACGCCTTGGACGACGAAGGCGAAGTGAAAGTAACCGAACGCTGGCCTATCCACAGGAAACCACCCCCTTTCGCTGAGCAGTCGTCGATCACATCGATTCTGGAAACCGGCATTAAGGTTATCGATCTTGTTGCTCCATTCACCAAAGGTGGAAAAGTCGGAGCCTACGGCGGCGCCGGTGTAGGCAAGACAGTCGTTATTCTCGAGCTCATTCGAAATATCGCCACGGTACATAAAGGATTTTCCGTTTTCGCAGGTGTGGGCGAGCGTTCACGTGAAGGCAATGACCTCTGGCATGAAATGAAGGACAGTGGTGTGATCAAGAACACTGCGCTGGTTTTCGGACAGATGAATGAGCCTCCTGGTGTGCGCCTCAGAATCGCACTGACAGGCCTCACAATGGCTGAGTACTTCAGGGACCGCGAAAACCAGGACGTGCTCCTGTTCATCGATAACATTTACAGATACATTCTCGCAGGTATGGAAGTGTCCGCCTTGCTTGGACGTATGCCATCGGCCGTGGGTTACCAGCCAACGCTGGCAACTGAGATGGGCGCGCTCGAAGAGCGCATCACTTCAACCAAAAAGGGATCTATAACAAGCGTGCAGGCTATCTACGTGCCTGCGGACGACTATACTGACCCTGGTGTTGCTACTACGTTCGGTCACCTTGACGCCGTTATCGCCTTGGAGCGTTCGATCGCTGAACAGGGACTTTACCCTGCGGTGGACCCTCTCACTTCAACAAGCCGTATTCTCGACCCCAAAGTGGTCGGTGATGAGCATTACAACACTACTCGAGGCGTACAGCGCGTGCTGCAGAGATATAAGGACCTGCAGGATATCATCGCGATTCTCGGCATGGAAGAGTTGAGCGAAGAAGACAAGATCACGGTCGCCCGAGCTCGCAGGATTCAGCGCTTCCTGAGCCAGCCTATGTTCGTGGCGGAACCCTTCACGGGACGCCAGGGCAAGTACGTTCCCATCAAGGAAACAGTGCGCGGCTTCAAGGAGATACTTGAAGGTAAGCATGACGATCTGCCAGAGCAGGCGTTCTTCATGATCGGTACCATCGAAGAGGCTCGTGAGAACGCAGAGAAGATGGCGAAGGGTTAACGATGCCCGGAACACTTCACGTAGAGATAATCACGGCCGAGCGCGTCGTTTACAAAGACGATGTGAACATGGTTATTGCCCCTGGAAGCGAGGGCCAGCTTGGCATCCTGCCAAGGCATGCCGCCCTGATGACAACCCTCGGAACCGGTGAGCTTCGTTTAAAGAAGGGTAATGATGAGGTCAGCATGGCCGTAAGCGGGGGTTATCTTGAGGTCCTTAATAACAAGGTAACGGTGTTAGCAGACTCGGCGGAACATGCTGAAGAGATAGACCTTGCCAGGGCTGAAGAAGCCCGCAAACGTGCCCAGGAGCGTATTAAGACACGCTCATCTGATATTGATCTGGAACGAGCGCTTACGTCAGTCCACAGGGCCGAGGTTCGTATCAAGGTTGCGCAGCGCCGCAGAAGGCCACCTATAAGTCAGTAGCCTTTATCAGCAGATTAGTCGTGCAGGCTTTTTAAGTGGAAAGTCATGCTTTGCAGTGCGAGCACAGGATCGATTTCTCTGACACGCACATCTGAAGGGACCTGCACCTTTATCGGAGCATAATTCAGGATAGCCTTAACGCGGCACTTCACGACGCGGTCCGTCACTGACTGCGCCTGCTCTGCCGGTACCGCGATAATCACGATATCGATGGCTTTGGACTTTACAGTCCTCTCAAGTTCATCGATGTTCTGGACTATGAGTTCTCCTATCCTGCTTCCGATGCCCAATGGAGCCGAATCGAAGGCCGCAACCATATTGAAGCCTTCCTGGCCGAAACCCGGGTAGCTCAGAATGGCACTCCCAAGGCGGCCTATGCCTATTACGGCCGCGGTCCACTGCTTATCCAGGCCAAGGACATGCCTTAATTCCTGTAAGAGGAAAACTACGTTGTATCCCCTGCCCTGTTTGCCAAACCTTCCGAAATAGCTCAGATCTTTTCTGATCTGCACAGGTGTAACGCCGAGAGCATCCCCAAGCTCTTTCGAGCTCACTACTTCAATATTACGGTTGTGAAGCTGAGTAAGCGCCCGGACATACTGAGGCAGTCGTTGTACTACTACTTCAGGTATGTTGCTGTTATTTTTGCCCGGCATATCTTTCCCGTCACTTCATTCCTGTGCAAAGCATCACTGACCCCATGTTTAACCGCCTGATTTTGGTGCTGGATAGTCCTACTTTTTTCATGTGTACAGCCAGGTCTTCCGGCGTCATAAAATTCTTTATCGAACTCCCTAAATATCTATACGAATCAGGGTTGCCTGTTATCCTTCCGCCAACGAATGGTATAACCCGCCTCATGTACTGCTCAAAAATCGCTCTAACCAGAGGATTTGTTGGGCTTGTGAAATCCAGTATTCCCACCCTGGAACCGGGACGAACAACCCTTCTCATTTCTGCTAGCGCTAGATCCCTGTCTGCCATATTGCGCAGGCCGAAAGCGCACAATGAGCCATCGAAGGAATTGTCCGGGAAGGGGAGCTTGAGAGCGTCGCCGCCGATAAAATCAACCTTGCTCTTATTGCGGTCGAATTTTGAGTCAGCGACTCTCAACATTTCGTGGCTGAAGTCCAGGCCTACTACCTTTACTCCGTAAGTCGACCATAGGAATGCAACAGGCCCTGTTCCGGTTGCTATATCAAGCACCGTGCCGTTCTTTGGAGCATTAATAGCCTTGATCGCGGCTATGCGCCAGGGCTTATCCCTGCCAAGGCTGATGAAGGTATTAGCGGCGTCGTAACGCGGCGCCAACTTTTCGAACATCTGTTGGACGGACAGAGGGTTTGAGCTGCTTACTTTTGCCATAACCAGCTAACTTTGCGAAATTTTTAACAATCGACCAGCAAATTGTAAGACACCCGATGAAAAACCTCAACAGCATTCATAAGGCATATGGAGATTGTTGCAATACAGCTTTGGCGCGTGCCATAATGGGGCACTATTTAAGAGGAGGCCAGATTTGGAAGTAACCGAAAAAGACATTGAACTCAAAACTAAAGATGGCGAAATGCCGGCGGTTGTTTACACGCCCACAGGTGGGGGCAAGCACCCGGCTATCATCGTGATACAGGAAGCGTTTGGAGTGAATGGGTATGTGAAAAGCACTGCTAAAAGGTTCGCCGAGCAGGGCTATATAACTATTGCCCCTGAGATGTTCTACAGGTCCGGCAAACATTTAGACGTTCCTTACAACGAATTTCCAAAGGCTCGAGAATACATCATGAAACTCACAGACGATGGGATAATCAGCGACCTTACCGCAATTCTCGAACAGCTAAAGAGCATGCCGAATTTGCTTGAGGACCGTGTAGGAATCGTTGGCTATTGCATGGGAGGCCGGGTTGCATTTCTTGCTGCATGCATGCTGTCTTCCATAAAGGCGGCAGCCGTCTACTACGGCGGGGGCATAATGCCAATGCAGCAGCAGCCCGGCGGTCCAGCGCCAAGACCCGGAACAATAGAAAAACTGGCCGGTATTAACTGCCCGATAATCAGTTTCTGGGGCGGCAAAGACCAGGGCATTCCGTTTACGGCAGTGGATGAGTTTGAGCACAGAATGCATGCGGCGGGCAAGAGCGTACAGGTGAACAAATATCCCGAAGCGGAGCACGGCTTTTTCACTTACGACAGGCAGAGCTATAACAAGGCGGCTGCAGACGATGCATGGCCAAAGACAGTCAGCTTCTTTAACCAGCATTTACAGCACGCTTCAGTCGGTTCTCGGTAAATAGATAAAGAACAAAAGAAAGGTGGGAGGCTAAACGCCTCCCACCTTTCTTTTAGCGGGGTCTTTCTAAGAAAGATGTTACCTCATGATTAAAGACATGAGGCTGCTCAAAAAACGCTGAATGACCTGCACCCGATATATGTGTGATTCGTGAGTGTGGAACGAGCGTTTGCGTGGCGTTCATAAGTGCAGGCGGTGTCCTTACGTCATCTTCTCCGGATACGAAAAGTGTCGGGAACGCGAGCTTGCTCAGGAGGACTTTGCTTGGTGGTTCCGTTCTTACACGCTGAAAGAAATCTGAAGGTCTTGGAGGGTTCATACCGTTGATGCCTGCGAATAGGAATGCTTCCTTTGGACTGTTTCTTAGAAGCTTGGCTGAATAGAAGCTGGACAATGGGTTCTTTGGGTCGGAAGGGATTGTGCCGACGAGTTTGTCGGACTTCTCCTTATCGATAAGGCCGCCGTCGGAAGCCGCGATCACCAGTGCTTTTACTGTATTGGGGTATTTGATTGCGAAACGCATCCCGATGGTTCCACCCCATGATTGGCAGACCAGCCGTATATCCCGCTCAGTCAGGTGCACAAGAAGTTCGTAGAGGTCTTCAACAAAGCTATCTGCATTCTCCGGGGTAGCAACGTCTGACAATCCAAAGCATCTCTGATCATATATGATGCACTTGAAGCTGCGGCTGAATTCCGGAATCTGCTGCCACCAGCTAAGGTGGTTGCCTGTCAGGCCATGAATAAAGACTACTGTCGGCCCGGAGCCGTGGATTTCATAGTAAAGCTCTGCTTTCTTTAGCTTTACCTTTGGCATTTGTAGACCCTCCTGTAACAATATTGATTGCTTCGTATTATATGCCCTCGGTCGAGCATTCGTGAATGCGGTTTTACACGATTTCATGAAAATATGCGTTTCTACTTGAATTGTTTGCTTGATAAGTCGGTAGGTGTGGTGGGTATGACGTATAAACGGAAGTTAAATAAATCAGAAAAATCACATCACGAACCAAATGTACCAGCAGTTTGGCCTGTCCAGGCCATTGTTAAGAACCGCGTGTCAGTAGCAGGGACCTCTTCATTTCTACAAGGAGAGGTGCGATGATTTACGGTGCGTAGACTGCTCGATTACCGCTGAAGTACGACGCTAGCTGGTATGTGTCCAGGGTAGTGATAGCATGAGCACTTCGAGCGCCAGCCTTGGGTTTGCGTTTTGCTCGAGGCGGAGCCATGTTTCTTCCAGCGCCTTTATGGCTCCGACGCAGGACTCGTCTGTATAAGAGGCGGCGGACTCTTTCAATTCCGTCTCGATATCTAGGTTAAAAATCTTTTCTGACTCTCCTGACCGAATCAAAATAAGGTCCCTCCACACGCTCTGCCATAAAGAGAGCGTGTCGTAAAGCTCTTCCTTGCTTTTGCCGTAGCCTGCTGCGAGCTCCGCGGCGAAAGCGAACCTTTCGTCCCATGGCTCTTTTTCAAGGCGCAGAAGATCTCTAAGAGTCTCTTCCCGCCTCGCCAGCAAGCGTTCGTTGGAGCAGCAGTCGACTGCCCATCCCACAGCGCCGCGGGATATTCGAGCCAGGTATTCAGCTCTGCCGTGCTCCTGGCTGTGGCTTTTTTCTAGAAGCGCGGCGATGCTTGATGCTTTGGGCTTTTCCATTTCTATCAATGCGCACCTGGAGAATATCGTTTGCAAAATATCGTCTGGCTTGGATGTGGTAAGTATGAAAAGGACCTGGTCTGGCGGTTCTTCAAGGGTCTTGAGCAGCCGGTTCGCCGCCTCGGTGCTCAGCTGGTTCGCATTGCCGATGATAAACACTCTGAACTTACCCTCAAAAGGTTTGAGGCTGGCGGCCCGCTGCACGTCCCTTATCTGCTCTATACTTATCTCTGTTTTATCCTTGGCAACATAAACATGGGATATGTCAGAGTGTTTGCCGTGGGCGATCTTTACGCATGATGTGCATGAGCCGCAGGGCCTGTCGATGGAAGTGCAATTGACCGCCTGAGCGATATTTAATGCGAGGGTGCTTTTGCCGACCTTCTGAGGCCCCGTGATGAGATATGCGTGCGGGACCCGTCCTGATTTAAGGTTGGTGTCTAAAAGTGAAAGCGTTCGTTCGCTGCAGGCTATGTTCCACACGTAATTTTATGAGGGGCGCTTTTTGTTGAGAATCTTGAGCCTGGGGGCTCCAGACGCCGCCCGGCTTTCCATCGCTCGCATGGAGTTCACCATCTCTATTGCGGCTACGCCCGCATCGAACCCCTTATTCCCCCCCTTGGCTCCTGCCCTATCGATTGCCTGCTCGAGGTTTTCTGTTGTAAGAATCGCAGTGATCACCGGTATGGATGTGTCTCTCGCGACCTTTGCTATGCCGCTTATGCTTTCCCTGCTTACGTGGTCGTAGTGGGCAGTGTCGCCGCGTATAACGCAGCCTAGGCAGATTATAGAGTCATATTTGCGTGTTGCGGCCATACGCTTCGCTGCGACTGGTATTTCCAGCGCACCGGGGACCCAAACCACATCTACATTATCGAGTGATACACCGTGACGCACGAGCGCATCTTCTGCTCCAGCGAGCAACTTTCCCGTTATGAACTCGTTGAATCTTGCCGCAACGACTCCAAATTTCAGGTCTGAGCCATCGAATGAGCCTTTAATATGGTTGGACAAATTTATCCTCTTTAAGCCAGTGTCAAGGATGGGGATACATCCATTGCAAGGTTGTCTCGCCTGGGAGATGCAAGCCTGAAATAAGCGCAGCAGGCGATCATGGCGGCATTATCTGTGCAAAGCGATATTCTGGGGCTCATGACAGGTACAGGTGAGCGCCGCCTCATCTCAGATGATAAAAGGCTGTTAGCGGCAACACCACCGGCGATTAGAATTTGTTTGCTGCCTGTATTTGTTGCCGCATCGATAGCTTTACTGACCAGCACGTCGACTACTGCCTCCTGAAACCCTGCCGCCATGGACGGGCGTTCGCTTTCTGCCGGAGTGGTCTGCGATGCGTGCAGCACGGATGTTTTCAGTCCGCTGAAACTGAAATCGTAGCTACCTTTTAACCATGCTCTCGGAAATTTATAGGTGGACACTAGACCCTTGGAAATCTTGTCAATAGCCGGCCCCCCCGGAAAACCGAGGCCGAGGATGCTGGCTACTTTATCGAACGCTTCACCTGCAGCATCGTCACGCGTCTGGCCAAGCATTTCATACTGTCCGTGGCCTGTCATTGATATTAGCTCCGTGTGACCGCCTGAAACGATGAGGCACATAAGAGGGAATGGGTTATCGGACATTCTTTGAGGGTCTTCCAGCCAGTTTGCGTATATGTGGCCTTCTAGGTGGTTTATGCCGATCAACGGCTTGTCAGTGGCAAATGCTATCGCTTTAGCCGCGCCGACGCCTACCAGCAGCGATCCCGCGAGACCAGGGCCGTTCGTCACGGCTATAGCATCTATATCGCCTAACGTAATCTTTGCGGTTGTCAGCGCCTGCTTGATAACGGGCGCTACCTGCAGTAGATGCTGGCGTGATGCTACTTCCGGGACAACGCCGCCATACTGGGCATGGATCGATACCTGTGAATAGATAACGTTAGAGATGACCTTTACGCCGTCTTCCACGACCGCTGCAGACATTTCATCGCACGATGACTCGATTCCTAAAACTCTCATAGTAGGAATAAGTCTAACAAATTCATGGACGCCGTACTAATTAGACGGGACGTTGAATCTCTGCCTCTTTTCACCCGCCATAGTGCGCTGAAATATCAACATTTCAAATGGCAAAGGCAGCCAAAAAGTAATGACACGGTACGCCAGTGTAACTACTCCAGCCGCCTCAAGCGGTACTTCATACGATTTATACGTTATGACCATAAGTGTTTCGAAAGAACCCACTCCTCCAGGGAGGAATGAAAATGTTGAAAGTAACATCGCGACCAGATAGCCTAGTAAAGCTACTTGATAATCAACATGCATCCCGAAAGTTCTGAATAGAACAAAAATAGTCAGGCCTTCAAACAACAACCTTGACAACTTTACCAGGACAATAGCCACAAAATCCGCCTTCCTCTGTGCTATAAGCTTTCTCCCATCGCGAATTTCCGATGTAAATTGACTGAGCGACGTTGCGGTGAATCTGCGCCCTACATATCTTTCGGCAATTCGTATCCCGATACTGCTCAGTTTTACGAATAGACTTTCACCTATCAGTAATAGCGTTATCAGGGTCCAGAAAAATGCCCCTGCTCCTACAAAAACAATGGCAATGACCGTTGTGGCAGTGTTTAGCTCACCGCGTGAAAGTAAGTAGACCGCTACACCTGCAAGCGCTAATGAAAATGAAATAAATGAAGTTATGCTTTGAACCATAATGGTAAGAGCCGATTGGCCGGAATTAAGCCCCCTATCCCTAAGCATCGCGGTAAGGTAAAGGTTGCTGGTGGCTCCGAAACTTGGAGTTACGTCGTTTAAAAACTCCATTGCGCAACCTATTTTTAAGGCATCTACTAAGCGGGTTTTTACACGGAGAATGCTCAGGGCTTGTACGTATGTTAGAGCGTCTGTGTAATAAGCCCCAGCCTGAGGTAATATCGCGAATAAAAGCCATAAAGGATCTGCTTGTTTGAAAGTGTCCCCGATACGCCGGATATCGGAGAAGCCAAAAAATATAGCGAGAGCAGTCCCAAGGACAGCGGCTCCAAAAAGCAGGATCCTAAAATTCCTTAGTTTCACCATCGCAACGAGTTTATATCAAAATAGAGATATATCTTGTATTGATGCTTTCCGCAAACAAAACGTCTAAAATATAGCTTGATTATTCTGCCGCTATGTCATGTGGAGGAGTTCAAAATGCCCAATGCTGCTGAAGCCAAAACCCGTGGTGAATTAAAAAGAAAAGGCTATAAGGTAGTCAGCGTAAAACAGGAGGTAAGAAAAAATCTCATTGATAAGCTGAAAAAGGGAGAGGACGTATTTCCAGGGATAGTGGGCTATGAGGAGACCGTAATTCCGCAGATACAGAACGCAATTCTGGCGGGACAGGATATGATCCTCCTTGGCGAGCGCGGTCAGGCGAAGTCCAGGATAATTCGCGCGTTGGTAAATCTTCTAGACGAAAAGATTCCAATAATTGCCGGGTGTGAGATCAACGATAATCCATTTGACCCTATCTGCAAGGCTTGTCGTGAAAAGGTGGAAAAGCTGGGCGATAAGATTGAAATCGAATGGATAGGCAGGGAAGTCAGGTATGGTGAGAAGCTGGCAACCCCAGATATCACAATCGCCGACCTCATAGGTGAGGTCGACCCGATTAAAGTCGCAGAAGGCCATTACCTCTCTGATGAGCTCACGATTCATTATGGGCTTGTGCCAAGAACTAACCGCGGCGTTTTCAGCATAAATGAACTTCCAGACCTTGCGGAACGCATCCAGGTGGGCATGTTCAACCTGATGGAGGAACGCGACGTCCAGATAAAGGGCTACAGGATCAGATTGCCCATTGATGTGTTACTAGTTGCAAGCGCAAACCCGGAAGATTACACGAACCGCGGCCGCATAATCACGCCTCTCAAGGACCGCTACGGAGCGCAGATACGTACACATTATCCGAAGACGCAGGAACTGGAAATCCAGATTATGGACCACGAGTGTGCCAGATTTGATGAGGACGAAATCAAAACTGTTGTACCCAAGTACATGAAAGAGGTCGTGGCAGAGATTACGGCTCTCGCCAGGCGCAGCCCGGATGTTAACCAGCGTTCAGGCGTGAGCGTTCGCGTCTCCATAGATAACTACGAGACGATGATTTCGAATGCCATGCGCCGTGCGGTATTGCTTGGTGAAGACCAGGCTGTGCCCAGGATCAGCGACCTCCCCGCCTTAACTACTTCCACTATGGGCAAGCTGGAGATGGAGAGTATAGAGGATGGACGTGAGGGCAAAGTCCTTGAAGAGATCACTAAAAAAGCCATAGTAAATGTCTTTGGCAGACATTTTTCAGTGCACGATTTTGACGACCTGATAAAGAAATTTGAAGAAGGCACCACCGCTGAGGTCTCCGATATGATGCACGCCAAGGATTACACGAAGAAACTAAAAGAGTTTGGTGGGATCAGTGAGGCGCTGAAAAAGCTGGGCGCTGAAGACAGCTCTGCGGGCGCCGCCTCTGGCATTGAGTTTATCCTGGAGGGACTGCATCTTAACAGGCGACTCAACCGAGATAAGGTAGAAGGCAAGACGCGATACAGGGGTTAACTCCATAGAGTTACCAACTTGGTTATAGAATAAATTTCTGAAAGGTGTGGATTACCTACCTTTTGGCTTATATGGGCAGCTAAATATTCCAATGACAACCTACCGTTATTCAAAATGGGACGGATCTCAGGACTTTCATCCTATAGACGTCGAACATGTGATGGACGAACTGTCAGAACATCTCATGAATCAGGGCGATCTCTCAAGCGCTTTGTCTTCTTTAATGGAGCAGGGAGTGAAAGGTGATTTTGGCGGAGGTATGAAGGGACTTCAAGACCTAGCTAAGATGATTCGCACCAAGAAAGATCAGACACTCCAGAAATACGACATTAACTCGGTCATTGAAGGGCTGAGAGAAAAATTAGCTGGGATCAAAGAGACTGAGCGAAATGGTATCGAGAAACGCCTTGAGGAGGCGCGAAAACGTTTGGAGGAGAGCAAGCGTCAGGGCAAAGAGTCGAAAGTAGCTCCGGAGGTTGCAGAAAGCCTGCTGCGAAAGTTGAACAGCCAGGCTAACAAGAACTTAGATTTTCTTCAGAGGCTTCCTGAAGACCCGTCCGGCACCATGTCAAAGCTCAAGGGCTACGAATTTATGGATTCGCTGGCCAAAGCTGATTTTGATGAGCTCCTTAAAACCCTTCAAGGCCAGGTAGCAGAATCGTATTTCAAGAATATGTCCAGTAAGCTGAAGGATATGAAGCCGCAGGACCTCGGATCCCTGAAAAATATGCTTAACGACCTCAATTCAATGCTTGAAGACGTTATAAACGCGAAAAATCCGGGGTCTAAGCCGTTCCTTGAGAAATGGGGTGAATTCTTTTCTCAGAACGCTCCAAAAGACCTGGACGAGCTTGTTGACCAGATAAGCAACCAGATCGGTCAGGTTCAGTCAATACTTGAGAGCATGCAGCCGGAGCAGCGCGAACATCTGCAGGGGCTTATGAATTCCATTTTCGGCGATGATGAATTCCAGATGGCGCTTGAGAGAATGTCATCTATGCTTGGCCGCATACGTGAGCCTGAACAACATAAAGAGTACACATTTTCAGGTGGTGAGTCGGTCACGCTTCAGCAGGCGATGGATGTCATGACCCAGCTGGGCGCGATCGATGGGCTGGAGCAGCATTTACGTCATACTCAGCACAGCGGCATGATCATGGAGATAGACAAAGAAGATGTGGACAATGTACTCGGCAATGAAGGCAGAGAAGCGCTGGAACAGCTTCAGAGACTGTCAGCCTTGCTGGAAGAAGCGGGATATATTAAGAAGGTCGGCAACAGGTTTGAGCTTACACCGCGAGGTATGCGCAAGATCGGACAAAAAGCCTTAGCGGAGATTTTTGGAATCATACGAAAGGACAAAACCGGTAAGCATGCTTCGAAGGAGAACGGCCCCGGGTTTGACCGGACTGAAGAATCTAAACCTTACGAGTTTGGCGACCCGTTTCACATTGACTTGCAAAGGACCCTTTCCAACGCGCTGGAAAGGAATGGCACGGGCATCCCTGTTCGCTTAGCGCCGAAAGATTTTGAAGTTTATCGCACAGAGCTGACGGCGCATTCATCAACAGTACTTATGCTTGATTTGAGCCTTTCGATGGCTATGCGCGGAAACTTTGTGGCGGCGAAGAAAGTGGCGCTTGCGCTGGATAGCCTGATACGTTCCCAGTTTCCCCGCGATTCGTTATACATCGTTGGGTTTTCAACATACGCTCGCGAAGTGCGGCCGGAGAAGCTGGCATTCCTGTCGTGGAATGAATTCGATCCTTATACCAACATCCAACATGGACTGGCACTTGCACAGAAATTATTGTCGCGGGAGAGAGGCGGTACGAAGCAGATTATCATGGTCAGCGACGGAGAGCCTACCGCTCACATAGAGGATGGGCAGCTTTTTTCGCAGTACCCGCCCAGCCATAGGACGCTTCGTGAGACGCTGCGAGAGGTGAAACGCTGTACGCAGTCTGAGATCACTATCAATACGTTTATGCTGGACCGGGATTCTTACCTGATGGACTTTGTTGACCAGCTTACGAAAATCAATCACGGGCGTATCTTTTATACGTCTGCCGACCGCCTTGGCCAGTACATACTCGTTGACTATATGTCGAATAAAAAGCGGAAGGCGCTTATTTAACTGAGTCCCGCGCTGGTCAGCCTTTATGTGCTATCAGCGACTTTATAGCTGAGATAGGTATTAGGGTAGTAAGCCCCGGCAGAGTCGTATTTCTATCGATGCGGTTGGGCAAATAAGAAGACACCAGCCCTATAATCCGCGTTTGGCGATCTATAGTGGGGCCGCCGCTGATGCCATTCAGTACGACTCCATCCACTAATTACGGGGGGGAGGGGGGTTGGAATATCCGAATATCACGCCTCGGAAGAAGCAGAACTTTTCGTCAGCTAGCCCTAGGAATCCTACCGCAGCGATTTCGCTTTCTCTGGGCAAGCGTTCTTCGCAAATCAGCATTGGCAGCAAGTCTTTTTCAGACACTAAAGCCCTTTTAGATGAGACCTCGATAATTCCAGTATCGAATTCTTTAGGCCCCTTCCTGTATATCGTGTAGCTGTCGGGCATGATTTCGTAGGCCTTGCTTTTATTGGCTGTCACCAATTTTATGGGACCGCTCGTCCGCGTCAGCTTTTCAATCACGTGGTATGCAGTCGCGAATATGTAAGACTTCTTCCTTTTGGTTTTCGTTGGCGATATCAAGACCGCAAAGCATGTGCCGGTAGTGCTGCCCAGCTCGATCAGGAAAGTCACCTTTTCTGAGAGATGAGCAATGGCTTCCCAAGGTGAAGAAATTTGGCCTGATTGTTTTTTATTACTTTTTAAAGGATTTGGCTACCTCATGCTCACCGCAATTATGCACATTTCCTTGACCCTCAGTTAAGCCAATGTTACCATCCAGACAATGTCTCTCTTCAATCTGTTCAAACGCCCCGAAAAAACGAAAGAGGCCGTCAAGCGTTCCAAGCAAGGCTGGTTTTCAAATGTCCTCGGTGTATTCAGCCGCTCAAATATTGATGAAGCCCTATGGAATGACCTTGAAGAACTGTTGATTTCCGCGGACACAGGTATGCCCACTACTACGAAGCTGATGAACTCCTTGCGTGAGCGTGCCAAGCAGGAGAAAATCAAAGATGGAATTGGGCTTAAAGCTGCACTCAAGCGGGAGATGGCCAAAGTGCTCAAATCTGGGGCTCCCGGCCTTACGCCTGCTCCACAGGGCCCTACAGCTATTCTTGTAGTAGGGGTAAATGGTGTCGGTAAGACTACAAGTATCGCTAAGCTTGCCGAATACTTCAGGTCTCAGGGGCAGAAGGTTGTGCTTGCAGCAGGTGATACGTTCCGTGCGGCGGCCATCGAGCAGTTGCAGGCGTGGGGTAAGCGGACCGGCTCAGACGTAATCGCACACCAGCACGGCTCAGACCCCGGCGCCGTAGTGTTCGACGCTATGAATGCAGCCAAAAGTCGTGGAGCTGACGTATTAATAATAGATACGGCCGGCCGGCTGCACACGAAGTTTAATCTGATGGAAGAATTAAAAAAGATACGACGAGTGATACAGAAGGTTGACCCCACGGCACCTCACGCAACATTGCTTGTCATAGACGCCACTACGGGTCAAAACGGACTTACGCAGGCTCGAACATTTAAGGATGCTGCGGATATAAGCGGTATCTTCCTTACCAAGCTGGACGGCACCGCGAAAGGTGGCATCGTCCTAAGCATCATCCAGGAGCTTGGTCTGCCCATAATGTTTATCGGCACTGGGGAGAAAATGGACGATATTGCTCCGTTTGATGCCGACGATTTCTTAGACTCGCTCTTCGACGAAGAAGAGGGTTAATCTTGGGACTGGATGCATTCGTCTGGTGGTTAGCCGCTCAACTTTTAGGTTTTATAGCTATCCCGATTTGTTACTACATCTTCAGACCTCTGCCTGACAAAGGTTACGCGTTCAGCAAAGCGATAGGTCTTTTACTGGTCTCATTTCTTGTTTGGGTTGGAGCGACTGCACACATTTTGCCGAACGCGCCGATCTCGGTCGCAATCCTGGCCGCAGCCCTTCTATTAGTCTCAATAGAGCTTGTGATCAGAAGTAAGGGGGCAATAGCCAGAGAGCTTTGGGCAGAGCGAAAAATGCTCATTGCTTCGGAGCTTGTGTTCTCGAGCTTTTTTGCATTGTGGGCCTTTGCAAAGGTATATGACCCGGTTATTAACCACACAGAAAAGCCAATGGACTTTACGATGCTAAACGGAGTCCTGAAGAGTCAGTTCTTCCCTCCTCATGATCCATGGCTGAGCGGACATTCTATCAGCTATTACTACGGCGGATATTTGCAGGCGTCGACACTGACCAAGCTCACAGGAATGGACCCGTCCAAGGCATTCAACCTGCATCTAGTCCTTGTCTTTTCTATGGCAGCGGTTGGTATGTTTGGCCTTGTTGCTAACATTATCCGTCTTATGACGGGACGTCTAATTGTTGCGATTGTGATCGGCGTTCTAGGGTGCTTTTTCCTGTTTATGCCAAACCTTGAAGTACTGCTTGAGTTTGCGAGAGTAAATAATATCGGCGGACAACGGCTTTTTGATTTTGCAGGTGTTAATAACCTCAGCGGCCCGATCGACAATGCCCCTCACTGGTATCCAAACGACTTCTGGTGGTGGTGGCGCGCGAGCCGAGTCCTTACCTCGATAGTTAACGGAGGCCCTCAGGAGACGATTACCGAGTTTCCATTCTTCAGTTTTATGCTTGGAGACCTGCACCCGCACGTGATGTCATTGCCATACACAATCACGGCTATTGGATTGACTCTTACTACCCTGCTGAGGAATGAGCTTTACCACTTAGCCTGGATAAAACGCAACTGGCTTCTATGGATAGCGATCCTCGTGATAATAGGCAGCCTTGGATTCATAAACAGCTGGGACCTGCCTGTTTATGGAATGGTTTTTCTGTCGGCATTACTGATAAATAATTACTGGAATTCAGATAGGCATCTAAAAATTGCCTTGCTTAGAACAATTCCTGCGGCTCTGCTAACACTGGTTATGTTTTTCTCAATATTCGCGCCTTTTTATGCGAGCATCGATACTGGCTCAAGCCTCTCGCACTTTATAGCTCCCGTTCGTTTTGTAACTACAAATCCTCAGCATTTCTTCCTCTTCTGGGGAGTGATGTTGATATCCACGATAGCCCTGGTGACACTCCTCGTGTGGAGACTTGGCCAATCGTTGCGAGATTGGCGGCTGATGCTTTTTGTAACGGTTGTTTCACTTATTCCATATCTGATATGGGCGCTAGCGAGGATTTTAGTTGGGTTGCATGAAAATGAGGTTGCCGGGGATATTTTTGTTGAAATAGGTAATAAATTCTGGAAGTTAATACCCGCGCACGTAATTCTTATCGCCGGAGCCTTTGTTTTTATAAAAGGCATCGCGGCAAACGATTCTAAATCTGACGAGCATTTCAAAGCAAACACTGCGATTGTGTTTATGCTGGGGTTATTGCTGAGTGCATTTTTACTTATTACCGGTGCAGAACTCTTTTACGTCAAGGACGTGTTCAATACGAGGTTGAACACCGTCTTTAAGTTTTACTACCAAGCGTGGACGATACTAACAATAGTTTCTGCAGTAGCTGTCTATTACTTGGCCAGCGCAGCTCTAAAGAATCGGTCGAGTATTAGAATTCGGCTGGGGTTTTCAGGTTATGCGCTGCTTATATCTGTTTTGTTCTTGCTCAGCCTCCTTTATATTCCGTTCTCGTTACATAACAAGATTGGTGTATTTTCACACGCATCAGGTTTTGACGGTATCGCTTATTTACAGGCATCTGAATATGACGCTATAAAATGGTTGAGGAAAGAAGCAACAAGTAAGGATATTCTGATTGAAGCAGTCGGTGGAAGTTATTCAGAGTATGCTAAGGTTTCGTCTTCCTCAGGCGTTCCTGCTGTTTTGGGATGGCCTGGCCATGAATTCCAATGGCATGGCTCAGCCAAGCTTTACGCAGGACGCGAGCAGGATGTTGCAGAGATGTATCAAACAACAGATAACTTGCGCTTCACTGAACTGATCGATAAATATAATGTCACGTATATATATGTAGGGGACCTTGAAAGGAATAAGTACGGAGTGATTGGTCTGCCTAAACTTGATCAGCTTATGGACAAGCCATTTTCCGAGGGTGGTTCAATTATCTACAAGGTTCGCAAGTAATGGAAGCTTTGAATACTACCTTGAATCCTAAAAAGAGAATAAATTTCAACTTTTCCAGATTTATGACTGTGGAAACCCTGATTTTCCTATTGATCATGGCGGCCGGCATTGCGCTGCGATTCTGGGACCTCGGTTCCCGTGCCTTTCATCATGACGAGAGTCTGCATGCCTGGTATAGCTACAACTTCGCTGTGCGTGGCGATTATGTTCATAACCCCCTTCTGCACGGGCCATTTCAATTCCACATAAACGCGCTGGTGTTCAAACTGTTCGGTGCGAGTGATTACACAGGCAGGGTAGCCGCAGCGACGTTTGGAGTCTTGCTTATGGCTATGCCTTTGCTCATCAGGCACAAGCTTGGCAAGGCAGGAACGCTCATTACAGTCGCCTTAATTGCCTTTTCTCCAGCCCTTCTTTATTTCAGCAGGTTCACGCGTGAAGATATTTACATGATGGTCTTCGTTTTCGGCATGGTAATCGGGTCCTTGCGTTTCATGGAAGAACGAAAGGCAAAGTGGCTTCTCTTTACCGTGGGGATGCTGTCGCTAGGATTCGCTACTAAAGAGACAGCATTTATGTTTTGCGTCTTGTTTGCGGGATTTTTTGGTCTGCTGGCAGTAGAAGACCTATTGAGGTCATACTTCAGAAAAAAGAGTGAGCTTCTGGCAGATTATGACGCCGAAGGAAACTTGATTCAACCAACGCCACCACAAAACCCAAATTACCGGTTTATTGTTTCAGCCGTAGTTTTCCTTGGCGGGTTCCTATTGATTGGCGCCGCTTTAAAATTGCTGGGCCTATCAATAATTGAATTAGGCGTTGTTTTGGCGCTAATCTTCATTATTTTTGCTTTGTTCGCCGCAAGCATTGAACTTTTATCCACTGCTAAGATGGCGCGACTAAAGGGAAGGCTGCCGCAGTTCTTCCAACTATTGGCTCCATTGAAAATGGTCCTTGTGCCTGCTGCCTTCGTGTTTACAGCTACGGCTGTATATGCGTATATCTTTGATTATTTGGCAAGCGATGCATCTTTATCGGTGACATTTGCAATCAAATTTATCGCGAATGGCTCTCTTATTGCAGCAGCTATCGTAAGTACTATTTTGCTCATATATATGCATTTTCGCTCTACTGCTACGGATAACCCATTTAGTTACCTGTGGAAGAGCCCCATAAGCAGGATGTCAGCTCCGGCGATCCTATTCATTTCGTTTTTTATCCTTTCTATCCCTCAATGGGGAGCTTTGATTAGCGAAGTGCAGGACAAGATAGGATTGACGCTTGCTAACCCCATAGGAGGCTCGCCGATCGCTGCTATAGGCGCACCTGTTGGTCCGGACGCCTTGAACTTAGCGAGAGCTACGGTTGTTTATCTTTTGTTCATATCTTTCATCTTCATGCTTGGCTCAAGAATGCTGCTGGCGGCCGGGCTCATTTTTTATGCCATTTACATCGTCCTATTCACGTCAGTATTTACAAATATTGGAGGTCTGGGTTCCGGTTCATGGCAATCGCTCGGATACTGGGTAGCGCAGCAGCCCGTACAGCGTGGCAACCAACCTCCTTACTACTATCTTGTAATAGTGCCGCTTTACGAATTTCTACCTCTGATTTTCTCCCTGGTAGCGATTGTTTATTACGGAGCTAGAAAGACCGATACATTTACCTGGTTCCTGATTTTCTGGATAGTGGGTATATTCGCGTCTCTTTCGTGGGCGAGTGAAAAGATGCCGTGGTTAACGGTAAATATGGCGCTCCCAATGACGTTGCTTGGCGGGAAGATGCTTGGAGAAATAGTTGAGGGGTTGCAGTGGCGAAAGCTTTCTCGCTATATTTTGCCCCCACTTGCGGCGGCGCTGGCACTTTTCATAGCCTCCACCGCCGTTCTAATAGGCTGGAGTCTGACAAAGCCTGACAATGTGTCGGTGATATGGCCGTCTGTATTAGTGATATCTGGAATCGCTATTGTCGGCATCCTATTTATCGCGTTCCGAAAATTTGGATTTGGAAATGGCGCGCGTTTGTTTGGCCTATCTTTGGCTGTGGTTTTTATGCTGTTTTCAGTCAGGGCAGGCTGGGTTGCTTCTTTCGTAAGTAAGGACAATCCGAAGGACATGCTGATATACACACAGACCTCTGCCTCGACTCCAAATATCAAAGAGCATATCGATGAGGTTGCAAAATCGACTGGTAAAGGACCAAATCTGAGCATAACCGTTGACGCTACGGACGGTTTTTCATGGCCCTGGGTGTGGTACCTTCGCGAGTACAAAGCAGTGGGTTACCCGTGCCTAGCCCTGGAAATGGGCTGCCAACCTCTTCAAGAACCGACCGCCGCTGATGTGATATTGATGAATCAGCGCACGATACCTTCAAACAGCTCACAGCTTCAAAATTACGGAGTGACGAAGACTGTATCCTTGCGCCACTGGTTTCCAGAAGAGGTTTATAGAGGATGGACTCCCAAATCTATCGCTAAGGACCTGACACACGCCCGCAACTGGAAGAAATTGTGGAACTTTTTAATATTCCGTGAAACAACTTACACGATCGGTACTGTAGACACAGTCGTCTATTACCCGAAAGGTTATACACCTTCAGAACCTTGACGGTGGTAAGGTAAACATGGTCACCGGGCATACAACTCAAATTGCGCAGAATCTTCTCGGGATTCAGATGCGAGTCATTGAGGCATCTACACGTGCTAAGCGAGACCCGTTTGAAGTGACAATCATTGGAGTAACCAAGACTGCAACTGCAAAGAGCGTAATCGATGCCTTTATCGCGGGGCTCGAAAACTTCGGTGAAAACAGAGTCCAGGTGCTTGAAGAGAAGTTACCCGGCATGCTCAATATCAAGAACCGCTCAAAATGGCACATGATCGGGACGCTTCAGAAAAACAAAATCAATAAAGTATTGTCGTTATTTGATTGTATTCATAGCATAGATTCAATAGATCTGGCTCAAGCTGTAAACAAACGTGCAGAAAAACCAGTAGATGTTTTTATTGAAGTGAACGCATCCGGAGAAAAAAGCAAATCAGGGTGCAGTATTAATGACGTTAAAAATATAGCAGGGGAAGTTCAAAAGCTTCCGAATCTTAAATTGCTTGGCCTTATGACGATTGCTCCTGAATCGCATATAGCTGAGGACTCAAGACCTTACTTCAAACGGCTGAAAGAACTGAACGATTCATTGAATCTCAAAAACCTGTCTATGGGTATGACAAACGATTTCGAGGTAGCGGTCGAAGAAGGTGCCACACATCTAAGGATAGGGCGGGCGATCTTCGGCGAAGCTCAGGCGTAGGATCGAGGACCGTTTATATCATCGGCGAAGGTACGTTCCGATACGGACCCGGCTGCGGGAATGTCTTTTCACTTAAGATTGATTGTATTCTTGAGTTCAAAGCGGATATTTCCGGAGGGCTCAGCAGATCTCTAAGGTCAGCGCCAAGTTTTTCTTGAGCTATTTTCTTCTGTAATGTCCTAACCATCTCCAGCATATTCTCACTGATAGCACCGCCAGCGTAGTCCCAGATCACAGTCCGAAGTTTTGGATATTCGTTAAACGTAAGGCCCTGGTCTATACACCATAGCCTGCCTTTGAAATCCTCCAGGATATGACCGCCTTTTCGGTCCGCATTGTTGGTAACCGCATCATAAAGGGCGATTTTCTTCATCAGTTGTCCATGTTTGTTTTGATCTCTCAGGCTGAAGAAATTAGATTCGGGTCTGTGCTCTATAAAGAGCTGCATGGATCCAATGCCGTGCGGCCCATCACGAATAACCGTGGGCGGAACGAATTGCCACCCACCAGCTTCGCTTACCAGGTACGCAGCATATTCACGCTTGTAGAGGGTTGAATAAGGGAAATCTCTCAACGGAGTTTCGCCCTTCATAGGCTTATAGATCCCATACCATTTCCTGCCATTTTGCTGGCATAGCTCAGCCTGAAAGGTGTAGTTGGAACCCTGCGGGACTAGATGGCAAGATTTGATTTCAGAAGCAGTAAGGAATTGGACAACGTCGGGGTCATCGGCAAAAATCGGGGATGGCTCTTTATCCTGGCTGGCCATATGACATCACTCTATTCGGCGGTGGCCATTCGCGCGTGGGCAGATGTGTCCGCTTGGATCCATTGGCCCGGTGCACAAGGGGCATGTGGGCCGCCCGGCTGCGTAGACGCGCCTCATCTGCTCGCTGAGGCCTGCTACCTTTTCGTATGAGGCAACGCTGCGCAGCCTGTATGGGCCTCTTTCGCCGCCTTCGGCGTCTGAAAACATGAGCGTAAATGTTTTCCTCTGCTCGTCCTGGGTCATGCTTATTCGGCCAGACCTGAACTCCGCATCGAAGGAAGAGATTTGCGATCCCGGTGATTCTTCCGGCTTAGGAGTCAAATCGGCTTCATGAAAGGCTTTGTCTATAGCCTCGTAGATGCTGCGCATGGTCTCTTTATCGAACCATAGCTTCACTGCATATTCATCGTTGGAGGCTTCCAGGAAGAAGGTGCGCCTTCCGGGCTGTCCTTCCGAACCCGCATAGATTCTTGTGGTGGGGTCTATGATGAAACGGCTTTGCTTACTCATAGATGCCTATTTTGATTTGCTGCTAGATAAGAGGCGTCTCAAGACTTTGTCGACCCTCACAACACCTTCTTCGATCTGATTCTGGGAGACGTAACTGAAGGCCATCCTTACCTTGTCCTTGCCGCCGCCGTTGAGATAGAAATTAGATCCAGTAATAACTGAAACACCTTCCTCCGCACCCGCCTGTCTTAACATCTGTGGATCAATATCCTTTTTAAGATTTAGCCACAGGAAGAATCCGCCTTCCGGAGCAGTCCACTGAGCGAGATTGGCACAGCGCTCGCCGAGTCCTGCTATTAGAGTGTCACGCTTGCGCCTGTAAATATCAATAACTTTGGCAAGGTGAGGTTCATAGTGTCCGTCCTGAATGAACTGAGCTATCGCTCTAGCTATTAGAGGGCTGCTTCCCATATCGGTTCGTCTGGAGGTTATGTACTCAATGATCTCTTCATTGCCCATTACCCAACCAAGCCTTAGGCCCGGTGCCAGTGTTTTGCTGAACGTTCCTATCTGAATAACGCGGTGGCCTTTATCCAGGATATACATAGAAGGGACTGGATTGCCGTCAAATCTTAAGGCTGTGTAAGTCTCATCCTCGATTATTAAAAAGTCGTACTCTCGCGCATATTCCAAGAGAGCTTTACGTTTTTCCAAGCTCATAGTTGAGCCCATAGGGTTATGAAAATTTGGGATACTGTAAAAGAATTTAGGACTTATCTTTTCTTTTGCCAGTTCTTTAAGTTTCTTGCCTAGCATTTCCATGTCGAGCCCACCTGGCTCCATAGTGACCCCAACCATTTTTGCCTCGGCAAACTTTATGGTTGAAATAGATCCGGAATAAGAAGGGTCCTCAAGTATTACCGTGTCCCCAGGGTCTATAAATAATGAGCAGGCGTGTGCAAGTGCCGAGGAGGCACCGTTTACGATTACGAAATTAGAGGCTTTTAGCGTAGTGCCGTTCTCGCTAAGCTTCTTGGCGAGGAGTTCTCTAAGGCCTTCATAACCCTCAGTCCCGCCATATTGAAGCGCTGCCTCTGAATGATTTTTCAGTACATAGTTTATTGACTTTGCGAGGGCCTCGGTCGGTAACGACGCGGGGTCTGGCAACCCGCCTCCGAAACTTATAGTCGGCCTGGTGCCCTCGGTGCGAAGGGTGCTGACCCAGCTTCCGAGATGGTTTCTTCTAGCTAGTTTATCTTTCCAAGAACCGTTGCTGTTCATAAATTGAATGGATGATATTATATGCGCGACTTTAACGCAAAGGAGAGCTCTTCATTAAAGTCCGGCTGTTTAATTTGATTGGCTTGTTGCAGGTATAAGAATATCTTCTCACGCATCGCGAACCTTGGCGGACTAAAAGATGCAACAAACAGTACATAAGCGTAAGTGGACTCAGTCCTTCTCCGCCCTGCGCCACCGGAACTATCGATGGTTCTGGGTCAGCGCAATCGGCAATTCAGTCGCGATGGGCATGCAGCAGCTTACGATTGCGTGGCTGATTCTGAATCTGACCGATTCCTTATCGCAATTTGGGCTGGTTCTATTTCTGCAGGGCGTACCTCAATTCATATTCATGTTTTATGGCGGTGCGCTGGCAGACCGGTTAGACAAGATCAAATTGATGATGGGCAGTGCTATTGCCACAACTACCATCATTACTATCATCGCAACACTTTCTGCTACCGGGCATATCCAGATATGGCACGTATACTTCTCTGCGGTGTGTCTTGGCACCATTAATGCTTTCAACACCCCGACAAGGCAGGCCATAATCGGCAGCCTTGTTCCAAGGGAAGACTTGGTAAACGCGATAGCATTAAACGCCACATTGATGAACTTGGCACGTATCGCGGGTCCTTCTGCCACTGGGTTCATAATTGAAGCTGTTGGAATTAGTCCTACCTTGTTTATGAACACAGCTTTTTATGCATTCGCTGTCCTGTGCCAGCTTCAAATCGGGAGCGTTAAAGTCGAAGCGCGCACGCGTAAAACAAGCGTTATCAGGGATGTAGTGGACGGTATCAAGTACACAAAGTCCAATGCACCTGCGTGGGCTATTGTTATTCTTGGTTTCTCAGCGGGCATGTTTACATTTCCAACGTCCCAAATCATTCCTGCCTTTGCTCGCAAAGTGCTTACGCTTGATGCCAGCGGGGCCGGTATTACAAATGACGACAGGTATAGGTGCCCTTACCGCAAGCCTTAGCCTGACGGCGGTGGGTGGAATAAGGCATAAGAATATTCTTTTCATCATTGCGTCGTTCGTGTGCGCAATCGGGTTATTTGGTTTCGCAACTTCACAATGGTTTCCGTTATCCATCGTATTTCTCTTTGTTGTTGGTTTTGGCACTATGCTTTTTGTGAACATGGGTGTTGCCCTTCTTCAATTGT
>SHYL01000061.1 GCA_009692825.1 Dehalococcoidia bacterium
GAACGCACGACCTGCGGTTTAGGAAACCGTCGCTCTATCCACTGAGCTACGGAGGCTCGGGAGCAATTGTATCATCGCAAAAGCGGGTCTGCGAATATACCGCTAGGCGTGGTACAATACGCCCGATTATTCCGCAACAGTAGGAGATAAGTACGTGGGTCTCATAGACAAATTTATGTTTCTGGAAACTGAACGTCCGCTTACATACGAGGAGCGCCAGATATATATGAGCGTTCTTGCCAACCGCAAGAAGATGGCTGATAAACTGCCCCGCGGAGTTGCCAAGGTATTGCTAGCCGTCTGCAATGATAAAAGCATGCGAGAATACTCAAGGCTGGCTAACAGGGGAATCCTGAGCAGCTTTGAGTCAGAACGCAGGCTGTCAAATAACCACCTGCGTATGCTGATGAAAAAGAAGGGGCTGGACGACAGGCTCCATGAAGTATCCATCTATCCGGAAGAGGTCATTGCGCAGCTTCAGGAAGGCCTTTTCAGATATCCGAAAGCGATCTAGGCCAAGGCGCTAGGTGCCCGGACCGGCAAACGCTGACATACCTTTCAATACTTCAAGAGCTTTCTCCATCTGAACATCGTGGCCTTCCCGCACATCCTGCTGAGTAAGGCGCGCTTCAATATCAGGAGTCAGCCCTCTGCGACTGATCTGGTTACCGCTGGGGGTATACCACAGCGCGTGAGTCACATAAATCGCTCCGCCTGCCTCCAGCTCACGCACAAAGTTGACGCTTCCTTTACCGAACGTCTGGACGCCGACAAGCTTGGCCCTGCCGCGAGACTGCAGAGCTCCTGCGGCCACTTCAGCGCCGCTGGCGCTTGAAGCATTTACCAGCACCACTGTTGGCAAACTTTTGACCAGGCCTGGACCTTTGACACGCCAGTCTGTGCGTTCGCCTTTGCTATCCACTTCATATAGCACCAGGCCGCCTTCAAGGAATTGGCTTGCGACATCTACAGTTGATGTCAGCAATCCGCCAGGGTTGTTCCTTAAATCAAGCACGATACTAATTGCGCCCTGTCTCTTCGCATCATTGAGGACAGCCTCAAACTCCTGGCCCGTAGTGTCAGTGAAGCTGCCAACTTCAATATGGGCTATCTTATTCGGGAGCATCTCCAGCGCGACACTCGTGAGCTGGATCTGGTCTCGGACAATATCGATGTCCACTGGAGAAGGAGCGCCTTCGTGCTGAATTTGGAGCTTAAGGGTTGAGCCTCTTGGCCCTCTTATCTTTAAGACAACCTCGATCAGGTTAAGATTAGCCGTAGATTCTCCGTTAACTTTTAGAATAATATCCCCAGGCAGAATACCAGCCTTCTGGGCAGGGCTTCCATTTATGGGAGCGATAATCGTAATCTTGCCGTCCCTTACGCCCACCATGGCTCCAATACCTTCAAAGGTTCCGTGTATTTGCTCATGGGCTTTCTCAAGATTTTCCGGCGATATGTACGATGTATAAGGGTCGTCCAGCGAATCGATGATTCCATTAATGGCAGAATCATTCATACGCCTGACGAACTCTGCGGATGTTTCTCTCTTTGTTCGAGAGATCTTCTGGTAGGCATCCCATATAGATAAAAGCTCTCTGGGAACCCCTGAAGGCGCTTGAGTAGAGTGAGGTATGGAAATGGGTTCTTTCCCAGTCATGCCTGCTATGGCCGCTTCGCTTATCTTGGCCGGGTCAATCTTGGTCTGATCCACATAATCACGTTTCAATATTCGGTAGGTTTCCCAAACTGCGCTCAGATCTTCCGGCTTTACGCTTCCTGTAGAAGGCCTGATGGCCGTCGAAGGGGTACGGGAAACAGTATCGGTAGAGCAAGCGGTAAGTATAGAAATTGCCGAAACGGCTGCGAGCATACAGCTCAGGATAACGCGACGTTCAAACAATATCTTCATCCGAAACCTTCCAATATTTCTTATAAATCCAGTATAACTTTCGCAACAAAATTACGAAAAAGCGTTGACTTGACTGTTAGGTTATGGTACATTCCGTCCAACTTGCGAGAGGCTCTGTGGGGGCCGCTAGCTCAATTGGTAGAGCAGCTGACTCTTAATCAGCAGGTTACAGGTTCGAGACCCGTGCGGCTCATATTAAGGAGTCAAGGCGAGAGCTGGGACCGGAGGTCTTCCCCACGGGGGAGTGTCGGAACTGGCAGACGAGCATGACTTAGGATCATGTGCCGAAAGGCGTAGGAGTTCGAGTCTCCTCTTCCCCACCAGCGCAAGTAGTAGCATCAGGCAAATTTTTGAGTAGTGAGGAAAGTTTATGCCTCCTCTGTTGGAAGTAAAAGACTTAAAGACGTATTTCTACACCCAAAGTGGTGTCGTCAAGGCCGTGGACGGCGTTTCTTTTTCGCTTGAGGATGGTGAAATACTAGGGCTGGTAGGAGAAAGCGGCTCAGGCAAGAGCGTGAGCGCACTATCTATCATGCGGCTTGTCTCTGACCCGCCCGGAAAAATAATCAGCGGTGAAGTTAAGTTCATGGGCGAAGACCTGCTCAAACTTAATAAAGACGAGATGAGAAGTATCAGGGGGCACAAGATTTCCATGATATTCCAGGAGCCTATGACCTCCCTGAATCCTGTGTTGACTATTGGCAAGCAGCTTACGGAAGCAATCGAATTGCATCTGAAGGTAGACAAGCAGGCCGCAAGAGATAGAGCAGCAAAACTGCTCGAATCTGTAGGTATCTCGGACTCGAATAGACGCCTGGATGACTTTCCTCACCAGTTCAGCGGTGGAATGAGACAGCGCGTTATGATAGCAATGGGCATGAGCTGCAATCCAAAGCTGATTATCGCTGACGAGCCAACAACAGCGCTTGACGTTACTATCCAGGCACAGGTTCTTGAAGTGCTGAAAAGCATGGTAGCCAATACAAATACAGCCGTAATCGTAATCACTCACAATCTCGGCGTGGTAGCACGCTACGCAGACCGTGTAAATGTTATGTACGCCGGCAAGATCATCGAAACCGCAAAAGCTACCGAGCTATATGCAAACCCAAGGCACCCTTACACGATAGGCCTGTTGAAATCAGTACCAAGACTAGATGAGCCTAAGAAAGACAAACTGGTACCAATCGAAGGTCAGCCACCAGATCTCACGAATCTTCCCGCGGGATGCTCATTCCGCTCCAGGTGCCCATATGCATTCGAGAAATGTGCAGTGGAAACACCCCCATTACTCCAGGTCGGCGATAACCACTTCTCCGCATGCTGGGCAGATGTTAGAAAGGCGGTACCGGCTAAAAAATGACACAACAAAGAACCAGTCCTTCCAGTACTAAATCTACGGATAATTTGCTGATTCAGGTGCAAGGCCTGAAGATGTACTTTCCTGTCAACGCAGGTCTGATCATCCAAAAGAAGATTGCGGACATCAAGGCTGTGGACGGTGTCTCCTTCGACATCATGAAGGGCGAAACGATGGGTCTGGTCGGAGAAAGCGGATGCGGTAAGACTACAACAGGCCGCTGCATTCTTATGCTTTACCGCCCGACTGCCGGAGAGATTAAGTACGAAGGCGTCGATATCACAAAATTAAAGAACTCGGAATTACGACCTCTGCGCCGCAAGATGCAGATCATATTCCAGGATCCATATGGCTCCCTGAACCCACGTATGAACGCGGGCGCTATCATTGGAGAGCCGATCGTTATTCACAAGCTAATCAAGTCAAAGGCTGAATACAGAGAGAGAGTTGAATCTCTTCTTTCTGAGGTAGGCTTAAACCCTTACATGTCTGACCGGTATCCTCACGAGTTCAGCGGCGGCCAGCGGCAGCGCATAGGCGTAGCCCGTGCACTTGCAGTTGAACCTCAGTTCATCGTCTGCGACGAGCCAGTGTCTGCTCTGGACGTGTCTATTCAGGCCCAGGTTATCAATCTGCTTGAGGAACTGCAGGACAGGCGCAAGCTGACATACCTGTTCATCGCTCACGACTTATCCGTGGTGCGCCACATAAGCGACCGCGTATGCGTCATGTACCTAGGCAAAGCAGTAGAACTTACAGACCGAAACACGCTGTACGAAAACCCATTGCACCCATATACGAAGGCCCTGCTCTCCGCAGTGCCAATCCCTGATCCAGAAGTGGAGTCCAAGCGCGAGCGCATCATCCTGACAGGAGATGTGCCGAGCCCATTGAACCCACCACCGGGATGCAACTTCCACACACGCTGCCCAATAGCTATAGATATCTGCAAGAGCGTCATTCCAGAATGGCGTGAGAAGGACCCAGGCCACTGGGTAGCCTGCCACAGAGTCTAAAATCTTCGTAACCTTGAATTTGAATCGCCCCGACTTAGTCGGGGCGATTTTGTTTCGCCTTGTGAACACTAACCTCCGATGCTAGCATTGTGAACAATGGAACAGAAGTTTATTCGTAACTTTTGCATTATCGCCCATATAGACCACGGTAAGTCCACTCTGGCTGACCGATTGCTGGAATATACGGGAACAATCAGCGCCCGCGATATGACGGTGCAGTTCCTTGACCAGATGGACCTGGAGCGCGAGAGAGGCATCACTATCAAAGCTCAGTCCATCCGTATCAAGTATATGGCTAAGGACGGACATGAATACGAGCTTAATTTAATCGACACACCAGGGCATGTGGACTTCGCATATGAAGTATCACGCAGCCTAGCAGCATGCGAAGGCGCGCTGCTTGTTGTAGACGCAACGCAAGGGATACAAGCGCAAACGCTTGCCAATGTATACATGGCTGTGGACCGGAACCTCACCATAATCCCCATCGTAAATAAAATCGACCTTCCTGCCGCGGACCCAGAGCGAGTTGCAAAAGAGCTGGTGGACACACTGGGGTTTGATGAAAAAGACATAATCCCAGCATCCGCAAAAGTGGGGACGGGCACCCAGGAAATTCTGGAAGCTATAGTTAACTTTGTGCCACCTCCGAGCGGCTCTAACGATAAACCACTAAGAGCCCTTATTTTCGATTCCAAATACGATGCATATAAGGGCGTAATCGTTTATGTGAGGCTTTTCGACGGCACCTTATCTGCCGGCCGCAAAATCAAGCTGATGTCCACTGGCCTGTCGATCGAAACTCTTGAGGTAGGGGTTTTCAGGCCTAAGCTAGTCCCACTCGAACGTCTGGATGCAGGCGAAGTAGGATACATCGCTACAGGCCTCAAGAACGTTCGCGAATGCCGCGTTGGAGACACGGTCACGCTGGAAGACACACCTGCGGATGAGGCTCTGGCAGGATACCAGGCCCAAAAGCCCATGGTGTACTGCGGACTTTATCCTGTGGAAGGCTCTGATTACCCACTGCTGCGTGATTCCCTGGATAAACTCAAGCTCAATGACGCCGCGATCGTATTTGAGCCAGAGACAAGCGCTGCACTAGGCTCCGGTTTCAGGTGCGGGTTCCTTGGGCTCTTACACATGGATATAGTGCAGGAACGGTTGGAGCGCGAGTACAACCTAAATATCATCATGACATCTCCAAGTGTGGCTTACATCATTACTAAGGTCGGCGGCGAACAAATAATGGTGGACAACCCTGCAGACTTTCCATCATCTGAACAAATTGAAGAAGTGAAAGAGCCGTGGCTGGACGCG
>SHYL01000062.1 GCA_009692825.1 Dehalococcoidia bacterium
GGTCTCCCTGATCAGACGCCCAAAAGGCGATGACCAGAGCCTGATGATTGAGCCGCTTGCGGAATGGGTAATGGATAAGGATGAGCACACCGTAAACGAGAATGCTTTAAACATACTGTCCGAATATCTGAAAGAACCCCAGGCTAAGCTTAAGAAGGAACTTGCGGTCTATAAAAAAGCGATCGATTCGTTTATCGCTAAAGGCATACGCGAGCCTGAAAAGGTCCGCAAGGCGATATTAGCCGCGTATACAGCAAGCAAAGCCTCCTAACCTCCTCAGATCCCAGGTGTGATATGGAAATCGAAGTCGGCGAATATAAGCTCAGGCCGTGGCATATCGATGACGTGCCTGCGCTTACTAAACATGCCAACAATAAGCGGATTGCTGATAACCTGCGTGACATTTTTCCACATCCTTATACAGAGAAGGATGCTAGAGAGTGGATCCAATCTAATCATGGAGCCGAACGGTTCACTGACTTTGTGATCGCTACTAAAAGCGAAGCAATCGGCAGCATCGGAGCGCATATTGGGCCGGACATTCACCGGTACTCCGCTGAGGTCGGCTACTGGATAGGCGAATCGTACTGGAATAAGGGCGTTATGACTTCAGTGCTCAAGGCGTTTTCTCAGTATGCGTTCGATAAGCTGGGTATGGTACGGTTGTACGCTACCGTCTTTGAATGGAATCCAGCCTCGGCCAGGGTGCTGGAGAAGGCAGGCTACTCAATGGAGGGACGCCTGCGAAAATACGTTACGAAAAATGGAAGAATAGCTGATGCGCTTTTGTATGCGCTAGTTAAAGAAGACGCTGAATAGCGCCAGCGCTCCTTATTTAGATACGACTGTTTCGCCTCCGAGGCTTTGAATCGGGTTTGCCCTATACCTATCTAGTGTCGTTGGTGATGTAAAGCTATTCTCCCAGACCAGCTTGCTTTCGTTGTTTACTTCAACCGTGGTTTGCGGTTGTCCCGATTTCCCTATAAAGCCGATCATCGTATTGCCGTTCGACAGTCTGGTTACGTTGCCACGGGATGAGCAGCCTCCGAGGAGAAACAAATGGGTAGATACCTAGTATTCAGCCAGGGCAAGATGATAAACCAACAGATGTTTGAACAAATCAGCGAACGTAACTGGCGTGGCTTTTAGGACTGGTGGGGCAAAATCATGGCGGCACCCGGCTGGAGCGACCTCGATATCACAGAGGCCAAGAAATAAGCTATTTACATAACTGTATTTCGATGGCCTTGTTAAAGTAATTTTAAGTCTAGTACCTGAAGTAGCGTAGAAAGCACTCGGGACCTTTAGCTTAGCCTTTTCTAGAGTTTTAACCTTGCCATCCACAGATACGATTGGGACTGTTAGTGCCCGTTCATGGACCGCAGCGCCCTCGCCGTCTCAAGACAATGAGATGGCAACCGAGTCAGGTACACAATCAACATATCTGGTATAGGTACCTTGATCAGTTTGACAGCCCTTGCTCCATCGCTGCTTTCAACGCCGATTACATCATGTCCCATTTTTATGAACGATGACACGAGGTTTTGCACTTCTGTTTTATTCCAATGTATTGAATACGCCCTCATTTTGCCTATTTCCTGGCCTTCTTCCTATATAACTGCATCTATTGTGGTTTCGCTCCAATTTGAGGACCCTTCCCGATTCTGTTCCTATTTGTTCCTAGCTGTGCCGAACTTCGCACTATATATGTTATGTAACAACACCGCGGGGAAGTAGAGACATAATGCATTCGGCGCAATTTGCCTGTTTTTAGCTGGGAGGGTCCATAACTATAGGTTTATAAAGAAACATCAGATATTTCTGTGTGAGGATACCCGGAGCAGACTCTATAATGAGTTTTTGATACGAAAATAACTTTATTAAGTGGGACTACAAATGGCTGAACAGGTATCAGAGATTAAATCAGGGGTCGTCGGAAAGTCGAAAGAACACTTCAAGCAGCGCTTCATCGTAGGTTTGTTCTTACTGATTCCCATAGGGATTACCTACGTAATCCTCCGATTCGTCTTCGATGGCGTAGACGGCATAATGCAGCCGCTAATGCAGAGACTCATTGGCAAGGAGATTCCAGGCGTAGGAATCATTATGCTCTTGATTCTTACGTACCTCATAGGACTTCTGGTAACTACAGTCTTCGGCGAGAGAGCAGTTAGAGCAACGCAAAACGTTTTGCTGCGTCTGCCATTGATAAGCTCCGTCTACAACCCATCGAAGCAGATCATCGACGCTTTTAGCGGCTCAGGAAGAAACGCTTTCAAGCGCGTGGTAGCCATTGAGTATCCAAGAAATGGAATGTGGACGATTGCTTTTCTTATGTCAATCATTAAAGATGCGGACGAAGGCGATATGGCTGTCGTGTATATTCCGACTAGCCCAACACCTCAATCAGGCTGGCTCGGCCTGATAAGCATGAACCAAGTACGCGAGACTGACATCTCTGTAGATATAGCGTTCCGGATGGTCCTATCCGGTGGAATCCTCTCCCCGGGTACCATGAAGAAGGCAATTCCAGGCATTCAAAATCTGGAAGCACTTAAGAAAGAATTGCAGCCTGAGGCTGAACGGGCAAAAAAATCCTTACGGTAAACGGCGATCCTCAATTTGGTGGTGGGGTGACCGAAGGGGCTCGAACCCTCGACATCGCGGGCCACAGCCGCGCGCTCTGCCTACTGAGCTACGGCCACCACAATACCTGGAGTCCAGGGCATTAGGCGGGAAAGTAAACGGATTCTACCTCTAGGGTAGATGTGGGTCAAATCCGCAGACTATTCGAGAGTGATGATGTGTCTATGATTGCTGATGGAAACCATCTTATCAGTCGAAAGGCTGTATACGGCAGTTACTACAGTTAATAACACAACAAGCATAAGAATGATCTCGGTGGCTCGTTTCGCCATTTTATTCTCCAGTTTTACTCGCCACGCTTATTTTAGCTTCTAATCGAAAAAATGAAAGTGGCAACTATCAGATAATTATTAGCGTTATGTAAATAGTACTACTGGCGATTATTTTTATTCAGAAGGCCCACAAAATACGAGTGAAACCGTGTGTCATCTGTGAGCTCAGGATGAAACGACGTAGCGAATACATTCCCATCACATACCGCGATCGGTGAGCCGTCAGCGCCCTTGGCCACAACCTCAACCTTTACGCCGATTCTTTTAAGGATTGGAGCACGGATAAAGACAGCATGAAACCATCCATTGACGGCAGATGACAGAATGTTCTCTTCAAAGCTGTCCATCTGCCGTCCATAGCCGTTTCGCTGCGTATCCACGTCTAAGATACCGAGTGTTTCCTGCGCCTTCTCCTGGCCGACAATATTGCGGGAGATAATTATCATTCCGGCGCATGTTCCCCAAATAGCTTTGCCTTTTGAATGCGCCAGCTTCACGCTATCCCACAGGCCATACTCTTTCATAAGTTTGGTGATAGTTGTGCTTTCCCCGCCGGGAATTATGACTCCGTCTGCAGATTCAATGTCCGCAGGGGTACGCGCCTCGATAGCATCGGCGCCAATCTTTTTCAGCGCCCGAATATGCTCTGCAAAATCGCCCTGCATGGCGAGCACGGCTATACGCGGCATAATCTAATTCTTCGTTCTAGCAGAATGAGATACAACTAAAGTTAACTGCGAAAATGAGCTACCAACCGCGTTTTGCCAGGCGTTCTTCAGGCTGAAGAGTTGACATCTCGATACCGGGCATCGCTTCTCCCAATCCTTTAGATACCTCTGCAACAATTACCGGATCTTTGAAGTGAGTAGTAGCTTTCACAACTGCCTTCGCAAAGGCAGGGGGATTACTGCTCTTAAAGATACCTGAGCCCACAAAAATACCGTCGGCGCCGAGCTGCATCATGAGCGCGGCATCTGCCGGTGTGGCGACTCCACCTGCGCAGAAGTTAACTACAGGCAATTTGCCTGTTTTGTGAATTTCGATCATTAAATCTATAGGTGCGCCAATGGACTTTGCCTCAGCCATCAGTTCTTCCTGTCCAAGCGCCTGCAGCCTGCGTATGCCGTCCTGAACTGCACGCATATGGCGGACCGCCTCAACGATGTTGCCTGTGCCTGCTTCACCCTTTGTTCTCACCATCGCGGCTCCCTCGCCTATTCTTCTGAGCGCTTCGCCGAGGTCGCGGCATCCGCAAACGAAAGGCACATTGAAATCATGTTTCCAGATATGATGAGCATCGTCAGCCGGCGTGAGGACTTCAGACTCGTCGATGTAATCGACACCAAGCGATTGGAGTACTTGGGCCTCGGCGAAATGGCCGATCCTGCATTTAGCCATGACTGGCACGCTGACCGCTTTCATTATCGCCTCGATCATACGCGGATCAGACATCCTGGCGACTCCACCAGCTTTGCGTATATCTGCAGGAACACGCTCCAGCGCCATGACAGCGCATGCGCCTGCATCCTCAGCGATTTTAGCGTGCTCAACCGTCACTACGTCCATAATGACGCCGCCCTTGAGCATCTGGGCCAAGCCTGCTTTAAGTACGAAGGTACTCTTTTCCATAATCACCTCAGTCCAAATCTATTGTTTTTCATTATATAGCTAATCATGCTGAGATTGAAAAGTGGATGTCTAACAAACATAAATTCCGCCTTCGAGATATAGCATTATTGTCGTATAATCTTATTCGTAAAGCTGTGATGGGGTGACCAAAGGTACACAATGATTCGTCCTCTCACGCCAGCCGATATATTGAGCTTAATAAATCTACAGATAGAGTCGCCTCTAAGCGAAGCCCGTCCCAAGCGTTTTCTGAGTTCGAAAACACCTCCTTACGTTAATATTGCTTCGCTGTGGTTCAGCACGCTTTTTGCGCCCATGACTCACACTTGGATAGCCACTCACGGGATACGGATACGGTCGCTCGTTTCTCTTCAGAGGCGGCACGGACCAGCGGTCTGGGACGTAGGCAGCCTTGTTGTTGCTGACGGGGAGTGTGACGACTCATGTCTGGAACTCCTGCAGCGGCTCGGTGAATTGGCAGGCTTAATGGAGGCTACAAAACTTTTCCTTCGTTTGGACGACTCCAGCCGTCTAATGAGAGTTGCGGA
>SHYL01000012.1 GCA_009692825.1 Dehalococcoidia bacterium
AGGCGCATTTGCAGGCGCGGTAGGCAAAAGCGCTCAGTTTCCGCTGAACACGTGGCTGCCGGACGCTATGGAAGGTCCGACACCTGTCAGCTCCTTGATCCACGCTGCGACGATGGTCGCGGCAGGCGTTTTCCTGGTCGCAAGGCTCTTCCCGATCTATGAAGCCTCTGACAGCGCTATGAATACGGTGGCAGTGATAGGCGCTATCACTGCGATCATGGCCGCGACTATGGGACTGGTAGCAACCGATATCAAGCGCGTGCTGGCATTCTCAACAGTAAGCCAGCTAGGTTTCATGATGCTCTCACTTGGGCTTGGCGCTGCAGGAGCGGCGATATTTCACCTGTTCACTCACGCCTTCTTCAAATGTCTCCTGTTCCTTGGAGCAGGAAGCGTGAACCACTCGACTGGCACGTTCGATATGCGCAAGATGGGCGGCTTATCAAAAAAGATGCCTGTTACCTACATATTGTTTCTGGTCGGTTCGCTGAGCCTGGCAGGTATCTTCCCGTTCGCCGGCTTCTGGAGCAAAGACGATATGCTGAGCGCAATGTGGGAATCAAACAGAGGACTGTTCTTTGTGGCGATCGTTGCGGCATGGTGCACGGCCTTCTATATTTTCCGAGCAGTATTTTTAACTTTCCACGGTACGTATAAGGGCGGCGATCCGTCCGGTCTGCACACAGCATATGCTGCGCCTGCGCATGACGCCGGCAGCCACGACACGCACGGCCATGAGCCTGCGCCAGTCCACGCCAGCGCTGCTGTTGCCGAACATGGTCATGCAACTGCTGAACACGCGCCGAAACCTCACGAATCGCCAGCGGTAATGCTGCTGCCGATGGGAATACTTGCCGTCATGGCAGTAGTGGCAGGGTTTCTGAACCCTCCTGGTTTTGCAGTTCTCTCCATCCCGTCTCACTGGATGGCGGAATTCTTATTTCCTGAAGAGACGATCCACCCGTTCAACGTTACCATTGCCATAGTAGCTTCAGTGGTTTCCATTTCCGCTATTGCTACAGCCTGGGTGATATATGCCGCGAAGATAGTGTCTGCCGAAAAGGTTGGGCAGCTGTTCAAGCCTTTATATGTCCTTTTCTCCCGGAAGTATTTTCAAGATGAGCTTTATGAAGGCTTTATTGTAAAAATCGTGATGTATAACATCGCGTCCGGTCTCGTGATGTTCGTCGATACCTACATAGTCGACGGTATCGCTAATCTAACTGGCGCAATCGGCAGGAACCTGGGACAGGTATGGGCACGCGGAGTGCAGGTTGGACAGATGCAGGTCTACGGCACTGTTGTGGGCCTGGGGCTACTGATAGCGATACTCGCTTTCACAGTCAGAAACATGACGTTTTAGGGAGATGCTAAGTTGCAAGCGATAAGAGATACAGCCTGGCTTAATATAATCGTATTCCTTCCTGCTGCAGGAGCGATAGTACTCGCGCTTGCTCTTAAGGATGCTAAGAAGATACGGGTTTGGGCAACACTTGTCACGTTTGCGACTCTTGCTCTTAGCGTCATCATGTACGTTGCGTTCGATCGGTCTTCTCAGGACTTCCAGTTTGTAACGCAGCGCAATTGGTTCCCGGATTTTAATGTCCAGTATTTCCTCGGCGTAGATGGACTTAGCGCGCCGCTTGTGTTGTTAACGGCGCTCCTAGGCTTTGCCTCGGTCATCGTCTCATTCAGCGTCAAGGTACGAGTTAAGGAATACTACGTTTGGCTGCTGCTCCTTGAGACCGGTGTCCTTGGAGTGTTCACATCATTGGACTTGCTGATGTTCTTCCTCTTCTGGGAGGTAGAACTCCTGCCCATGTATCTGCTCATATCTATATGGGGCTCAGGCCGCAAGGAATACTCGGCTATGAAGTTCCTGATCTTCACGATAGCCGGAAGCGCTTCGATGTTAATCGGTATTTTGATCATCTATTTCAGCATGGGCACCTTCGACATGGTTCAGCTGGCGAACACGCCCGTCAACGCTGCTGTGTTCTCATCTCAGGCGGTGTTCTGGCTTCTCTTTATAGCGTTCGCCATAAAACTACCTGTGTGGCCGGTGCATACATGGCTGCCTGATGCGCATACGGACGCCCCAACAGCCGTAAGCGTTATGCTTGCGGGCATACTTTTGAAGATGGGCGGATACGGAATGATCAGGCTGAACGTAAGCATATTTCCAGAGGTGGCTAAACAGTACCAGCCAATCCTGATCGGGTTAGCTGTAGTTAGCATCATCCTCGGCGCACTTGCAGTATTCAGGCAGAAGGACTTAAAACGCCTTGTTGCATATAGCAGTGTGAGCCACATGGGCTTCGTATTGCTGGGCATAGGTTCGTTGGGGACTGTCGGTTTGACCGGCGCGGGTATGCAGATGTTTGCCCACGGCACGATAACGGGCATGCTCTTCATGTCGATAGGACTGATATATGAGCGTGCTCACACACGCCAGATACCGGAGTTGAGCGGCCTCGCTTCCCGGATGCCGATAATTGCGATAATGATGGTGCTCGCCGGTCTTGCGTCGCTCGGACTACCATCCATGAGCGGGTTTATTTCAGAACTTACGGTGTTTGTAGGCACATTCGGCCAGTATCATGTGGCCACTATCATTGCTGTGTCAAGCATTGCGCTTACCGCAGGCTACATTTTGTGGACTGTCCAGCGGGTATTATTCGGCGGTCAATCAGAAAAGGCTTCGCACATCAGCGATACGACTGCTATCGAGATGATCCCGCTCCTGGTGATGCTGGCGATGATTTTCCTGGTCGGCCTGTATCCGTCAATCATTACTGACTATTTCAAACTGGGCATCGAACCTCTAATGGGCAGGCTGGGTTAATAAATGAACGACGTTAACGTATTCCTATTATCGCCAGAAATCAGCATGGCTGGCCTTGCACTAGCCGTGATATTGCTGGACCTCTTCACGACTCGAAAAAGTCTTGTAGCCGGGTTAGCACTCGTTGGGCTTGTAGTGCCGACGATATTCTCCATACTGTTGCTTGATAAACGCGGTGATATCGGCTTTTATGATGCCCTAGTCGTCGATGACTTTTCATTATTTTTCAAGTTTCTTACAATAGCTGTTGCTGGGCTTGTGATACTTGGCGCGCAGGAGCACATAAATAAATTCAAACGCTTCCAGGGCGAGTTTTACGCACTGATAATACTGTCTTCTGCCGGCATGATGCTTATGGCGTCGGTGGTTGACCTGATAGCCATCTACATATCTCTTGAGCTTACATCGCTTTCCATGGCCGGTCTTATCACATTCATGCGTACTGGGCGTTCTGCTGAAGCAGGAATAAAGTTTCTGGTGCTAAGCGCGATAAGCTCCGCGTTCATGCTTTACGGCATGGCACTTATCTTCGGCCTTACTGGCACGACAAAGCTTGATGGAATCGCGCTCCAACTGCCAGACCAGCGTTTATTTGAAAACCCTGCGATGCTCTTAGGCATCTTGTTCATGATTGCAGGCTTCGGCTTCAAGATTTCCTCAGTGCCGTTCCAGATGTGGGTGCCGGATGTGTATCAAGGCGGTCCGCTGCCAGTTATCGCTTTCCTGTCCGTTGCAAGTAAGGCTGCAGGATTTGCTGTCCTGATCAGGGTGTTTTACCTGGCATTTGCAGACCTGGCAGTCGATTGGAAGATGCTGTTCGCGGTGTTAGCTGCGCTCTCAATGTTTTTGGGCAACCTGGTGGCGATAAGCCAGAATAATATCAAGCGTATGCTCGGATATAGCTCGATTGCTCATGCCGGTTATATATTGATTGGCGTGGCGGCTATTAGCGGTGTTAACGCAGACGGCGTACCACTGGGACCGAGCAGCGCACTGTTTTATCTCGCAACGTACGCGATAACGAACCTGACGGCTTTTTTTGCGGTGTCGGCGGTATCGGCCAAGATAAACAGCGACAACATTGAGGACTATTCGGGGCTGGCACAGAGAAACCCGATACTGGCATTATCGCTTGCGATAGCCTTAGTGTCGCTCACCGGAATCCCACCGACGGCCGTTTTCTGGGCAAAGCTATATATATTCAATGCCGCTGTTCAGAGCGGCCTCGCGTGGCTGGCGATCATAGGTGTAATCAATAGCGTAATAAGCGCTTATTTCTACCTGCGAGTTATCAAAAATATGTACGTCAGACCGGCGGCGGACACGAGCAAGTTTATGCCTGGCGTGCCACTTGGAATAGCAATAACAGTGGCAACAGTCGCCGTACTTGTATTTGGTTTCTGGCCCCCTTACCTATTGAAGGTTGCGAATGATGCCGTTGCTGGCATGATATTCTAGAGACGGTCTAATAAGGCCGCCCTCATGGCAAAAAATAACGCAGGCTTCATCTACAACCACCTCAACAAGGGCGCTAAAGCTCTAGCAGATCGCCTGTCCAAAATCGCCGACTCAAAAGGCATCGCATCATGGGTGCTTTCCACTGCGCAAGAGACGCAGGCACGGCAGAAGCTAACCAGCGCCGCAGTGCTTGTATCCGTCGGCGGTGACGGAACACTGCTGCGGACTGCGCGCCTTGCCCTTCACCACAACATACCGATACTCGGCGTCAACATGGGTAAAGTTGGATTTATGACCGAGCTCACCATTGAGGAAGCTGCCAGCAAGCTGCCGTTTTACCTGTCTGGCAAAGGTTGGATCGAAGAGAGGGCTGTCCTAGAAGCCGGGCTTCACAACAACACAAAGAAAGATGAGGGCATCGGCCACAAGGCAGTCAAGATAGAATCGCCTATGCTGGCGGTCAACGATATCGTGATCGGACGTGCCGCTCTCTCCCGGGTTATCTACGTAGAGGCTGGCATCGACGGCACGCGATACGCCACATACAAGGGCGACGGCGTCATTGTAGCGTCCGCAACCGGCAGCACCGGCTACTCCCTGGCGGCCGGCGGACCGATACTCTATCCACAGTCCAAAGATATCATCGTTCAGCCTATATCTCCGCATCTCTCGATGGCACACCCGCTGGTGCTGCCCGGCAATTTTGTAATACGTCTGCGTGTTTATTCAGACCACGGCGCCGCAATGAGCCTGGACGGTCAGATAGAGCTGGACCTGGTAAGCGGAGACGAACTTACCGTAAAGAGAAGCTCGAGGGTGGTAAGATTTTTAAGGGGCAGGGACTCATCGTATTTTTACGAGACGCTAACCAAGCGTCTGGCTATCCCAGAGTTGCCGTTTGATCCGTTCGGAAAGGACGGAACGCTTGGCCCGCACGAATAAACCCCGCGCCGCGAAATCGTCACCTGTAAAGCTAATACGGTCGAAGCGAATCCACGAGGGTCGAATCATCCAGCTGAGGGTGGACCTGCTCGAGGTCATCGACTCAGGAGTTCGTATAGAACGCGATGTTATCGAGCATCCGGGTGCAGTTGTCTTAATCCCGATAGACAGCAAGGGCCGTCTATTGCTGGTCGAGCAGTACAGACATTCTGTCGGTGAAACGCTGATGGAGCTGCCAGCTGGGACGCTTGAGCCAGGCGAGGAGCCCAAGCTGTGCGCTAACCGTGAGCTCCAGGAAGAGGTTGGTTATAAGGCTAAGACACTGAAGGCTGTAGGCGGCTACTATGTCGCTCCGGGCTACACTTCAGAGTATTTGCACCTGTTTCTTGCTACAGGACTCACTCCCTCTAGGTTAAATGGAGATGAAGAAGAGGGGATATCTGCAAAGGCAGTTTCGGTTGCAAGCGCGCTGCGCATGATAAAGAATGGCCAGATACGCGATGCGAAAAGCGTGGCAGGGATACTGAAATACGTGACCTTTCTGAAGAAGGCGTAACATGGCTTCATCATGCAGAGGCATACGGATAATTACGATTGTTCCCTTGTCCTTCAAAGGGCTCTTTGATACACTTTCGGAGGAAATTTAGCTTTAATTGGATGTGCCATGGCAGTATTAGAGCATGAAGTCCTTGTAATCGGAGCTGGCCTTGCGGGCCTGCGTGCCGCTATCGAAGCTAAGCACAAAGGCGCTGACGTTGCAGTAATCACGAAGGTTTACCCGGTCCGCAGCCATTCCAATGCGGCCCAGGGAGGTATCAACGCCTCGATGGGTGAAGAAGGCTCAGACGATTCCTGGGAAGTCCACGCTTTCGATACCGTAAAAGGCAGTGATTACCTGGGTGATCAGGACGCCATCGAAGCGATGTGCCGTGAGGCAGGCCCAGCCATCATCGAGCTGGAGCACATGGGCGTTATCTTCAATCGCGACGACACAGGCCATCTCGGCAAGCGGGCATTCGGCGGCGCGTCATTCCAGCGCACATTCTATGTAGCCGATATCACCGGCCAGGTCATGCTCAACGTCCTCTACGAGCAGGCGCTGAAGGCCGGAATCAAATTTTACGATGAGTCGATTGTTACCTCTCTCCTGATGCGAGACGGCGCATGCGCCGGTGCCATAGCAATGGAGCTGGCAAACAGTGAGGTCCACGTTTTCAACGCCAAGGCTGTAGTTATGTGCTCAGGCGGCCTCGGCAGGGTGTATGAGCCATCTACCAATGCTCTGATATGCACAGGTGACGGCATAGCGCTGGCCTACTACGCGGGTGCGCCACTCATGGACATGGAGATGGTCCAGTATCACCCAACGACCCTGAAGGGCAATGGCGCGTTGATGACAGAAGGCGCACGTGGTGAGGGTGCGTATCTACTGAACAGCAAAGGCGAGCGGTTTATGAAGGAATACGCTCCTAACAAGCTCGAGCTGGCGTCACGAGACGTTGTATCACGAGCAGAAGCGACTGAGATAGAGGCCGGTAGAGGCGTGGACGGATGCGTTCTCCTGGACCTGAGACATCTGGGCAAAGAGCTGATAATGTCAAAGCTCGGACAGATTTACCAGCTCGCCAAAGATTTCGCCAACACAGACATGGTCAACGAGCCAGTGAAAGTGCGTCCGGGTATGCACTACCAGATGGGCGGAATAAAGACGGATATCAACGGTGCCACGCCGGTACCGGGACTTTATGCGGCAGGCGAGTGCGCATGCGTAAGCGTCCACGGCGGTAACAGACTCGGAGCCAACTCACTGCTGGACACCATCATTTTCGGCCGCAAGGCTGGAGTACATGCCGCAGGCTACGTTAAGGGCATAGGCACGCATACGAAATTTGACGAGACTGCTGCGCGAAACGACCACAGCCGTATTAAAGACCTCATGGGTCGTGAAAGTCTCGACGATACGGTAGCAGGAATAAGGCTTGAGCTGGGCACCACGATGGACAGCAAGGTTGCTGTTTACAGGAATGAGCAGGGTCTTAACGAAGCGCTTAAGAAGATCGCCGAGCTGAAGAGCCGCTACTCCCGCGTTGGAGTGGGCGACAAGAACCAGATTTTCAATACTAACTTGCAGTTCACACTGGAACTTGGTTACATGCTCGATCTTGCTGAGACCATAATAATGGGTGCGATAGAGCGCAAAGAGAGCCGCGGAGCGCATTTCAGGCGTGATTACCCGGAGCGTAACGACGCACAGTATATGAAGCACATCATGATGACGTATGCCAACGGAGCCAAGCCAAAGATTTCTACAGCGCCAGTGGTCGTAACACGCTGGAAGCCGATGGCCAGGACTTATTAAGCCTTTTTGCTAAGCTAGATATAGAGCCAAAAGAGGAACCAGATGAAGGTAAAGCTAAACGTAAAAAGGTTTGATCCGGAAAAAGGGTCAAGGGTCTATTTTCAGAAATACGAAGTGGATATGGATGACCAGGCCACGGTGCTTGATGCCCTGATCCATGTCCGTGAATATGTCGATCCGACGCTCGCATTCCGCTGCTCATGCAGGAGCGCCATCTGCGGTTCGTGCGGTATGCGCATCAACGGCATGGCCGGACTGGGATGCAAAACAAAGATTTTCCAGGTTGCCCCAAATGGCGAAGAGATAAATGTTGAGCCCATGGGCAATATGAAAGTCCTTCGCGATCTCATCGTGGATATGGGAATGTTCTGGGACAAGATACGCGCCGTAGAGCCGTGGCTTCAGCCCACAGGCCCTGAACCCGAGAGAGAGCATATCGTTCCCAATCAGGCGATGATCGACCTGACAGTTGCTATGAACTGCATAATGTGTGGCTCCTGCGTTTCAGACTGCACGGTCATGGAAGTCGACAAGAGTTTCCTTGGGCCTGCTGCTCTTGCAAAGGCATACAGATTTGTTGATGACCCCCGCGACGGCCATACAGAGGAGCGCATCGAGAAATACAGCAAGCCAGGCGGCATATGGGACTGCACCCACTGCTATTTCTGCGTACAGGTATGTCCTAAAGATGTAGCGCCTATGGACCGCATCTTGGATATTCGGGAAGCGGCATTGAACGCTGGCATAAAGAATAACAACGGCTCACGCCATAGCGATTCATTCGCGAACAGCGTAAAGATCAGCGGGTGGCTTGATGAGGGACGTTTAGCTGTCGAGTCGCACGGCTACACGAACATACCGGAACTGCTCCCGCTAATACCGGTGGGCCTCCGAGTAATGATGGCTGGCAAGATGCCGTCCCCGATCCATCACAAGCGACCGGGCAGCAAATACGTTAAACAGTTATTTGAAAAGCTGGAGGGCTAGTGGTGAAGTACGCTTTCTATACTGGCTGTGTGTCCAAGGGTGGCGCGCCAGAACTTTACCAATCCATCACCGCCGTAGCTCCCAAACTTGGGCTAGAGTTTGAAGAACTTGAAGGAGCGGCTTGCACAGGTGCAGGCGTCCTCACTGAGCGTAACGAGGAGCTCGCCGATACGCTTAATGCGCGCACATTCGCGATGGCTGAGCGCTTGAACCTGCCCATAATGACTATATGCAGCACATGCCAGGGCGTAATGAGCCAAGCGAACCATCGATTGAAGACCAATCCTGGCTATCTCCAGCGAGTTAACCAGCATCTCGCAGTCGAAGGCCTCAAATACAACGGCACCGCGACTGTTAAGCATTTCATGTGGTTCCTTGCCGAGGATTACGGCCTTACCAATTTACAGTCCAAGGTCGTAAGGCCACTGACCGGGATCAAGCTGGCGGCATTCTACGGCTGCTACGTGTTAAGGCCAACAAAAGACCTTGAATATGATGAGCACCCTGAGCGAGGGGAGTATCTTGATCAAATCATCTCAGCACTTGGCGGCGTCCCGATAGACTATTCAGGCAAGACGAAGTGCTGCGGATTCCCTATCCTCACAATGAATGAGAAGAATTCTGTGACAATGTCCGGCAACCACATGATGGAAGTCAAAGAGCTCGGCGGTGAAGCAATGGTTACGCCGTGCCCTCTGTGCCACCTTAGCCTCGACGGATATCAGCCGCAGGCGGGCAAGATTAAGAATGTGCAGATAGGCATGCCGATAATCCACCTGCCACAGGCCGTTGGACTGGCGCTTGGTATACCGCCGCAGACTTTGGGTCTGAACAAGCACATCGTCTCGACTGCTAGCTTCGTAGGCAGAGTAAGAAGCTAGGCCTGGTTTCAGGCTAGCATTTTCTTTAGGAGCGCTCGAATCTCAGGCGTTTTCTTCAGAGCGTTACCCATGCCTTCTATCTCAGCGTCTGACATCATCAGGGGCGAGCGCTGAAAACGGCCGTCGTGGCTGTAGTAGCAGAAACGTATGCTCGCTGTTCCTTTGGCCGGGCCGTCCATATACTTCAGAAGCTGAAAAGTCGGGATGTGGTGTTCGCCTTCAACCTTCGCTTCCTCTGAGATTACCCCGGTGCCCCAGTGAAGTGAAAAAGTCTTTTCTTTCTTAATTGTTTTTGCTGCCATTATTGCCGCTCACTTTTGATAATTTTCTGAATCTATCCTAGTGAATTGGCGAAATCGACGTACATAACTGGAAAAACAGCCTGCGCACAGCTAGAATGTTGCTCGACGAACCAGCATTAACTGGAAGGTGACAATTGTTCAAAAGAGTTCTGATAGCTAACAGAGGCGAAATCGCGTGCAGAGTCATACGGACCTGCAAACTCATGGGTATTAAAACTATCGCCTTGTACTCACAGCCAGATGTGGATGCGCCGCACGTATGGCAGGCACAGGAAGCCTATTATCTAGGCGCAGCGCCCGCACAGTCCAGCTATCTCAACATCAACCGTATCATGGACGTTGCGAGAAAGTGCAATGCTGATGCTATCCACCCGGGTTACGGCTTTTTATCTGAGAGCGAAACCTTTGCCCGCAAATGCGCCGAAGAAGGCATCAAGTGGATAGGTCCCAGGCCTGAAGTGATCCTCACGATGCGCAATAAGAGCGCTGTGCGTAAATTGATGATGGAAGCTGATGTGCCAGTAGTTCCGGGCACAATGCTTGAATCTGACAATATCGACGATTTGAAAAAACAGGCCGACACTATCGGTTACCCATTGCTCGTGAAGGCGTCCGAAGGCGGCGGCGGTATAGGCATAACGATAGCGCAGACGCCGCAGCAGCTTGCGGCAAGCATCGAAACGACCATGTCACGCGTTAAGCGTTCGTTTGGCCCCGCTACGAAGGTCTACTTCGAGCGCTACCTGCTGGACGCGCACCATATCGAATGCCAGGTCCTTGGCGACGAATATGGGACAGTTATTCATCTTAACGAGCGCGAGTGCTCAATCCAACGCCGATACCAGAAGGTCGTTGAAGAAACCCCCTCACCATTTTTGGACGCAAACCTGCGCACCAAGATAACGGACGCCGCGCTAAAAGCCGCGCGCAAGGTAGGATATTCAAATGCAGGCACAGTCGAGTTCCTTGTCGACGGTGAGAAGAACTTCTACTTCCTTGAAATGAATACCAGAATACAGGTCGAGCACGGTATTACCGAGCTGACAACCGGCATCGATATCGTTGAGCACCAGCTGCGAGTTGCGAGCGGCGAAAAACTGTCGATCAAGCAAGAAGATGTTAAGGTTCATGGACACGCTCTCGAATGCCGTATCTACGCAGAGGACCCGAATACATCCATGCCGTCACCCGGCAAGATAACGAAGTACAAGGAGCCGTCAGGCGACCATATACGAGTTGACGGCGGGGTTGCCGAAGGCCAGGAAATCACAATTTATTACGACCCACTTCTGGCAAAAGTTATGACATGGGGCGAAAACCGCAGCGAATCGATCGAGAGGATGAGACACGCGCTTGATGACACTGTGGTTGAAGGACCGACCACTAACCTGATTCTTCTAAAGACGATAATGGACGACCAGAATTTTGTAGCAGGAAAGTATGACACCCGTTTCATGGGCGAGCTCCGCTCTAAGATTACTCTTTAGGGTAAACGGAATGAAGTCCGAAGAGCTAGACGCAAAAGATCTCGCTTATATTGAGATAAAACCTGACGACTACGATCCTCAGAAAACATACCCGCTCGTCTTTCTTTTGCACGGCTTCGGCTCGACAATGTACGACATTGCGTCAATAGCCCCACATATCAATGACAGAGGATACATCTACATCTGCCCCAACGGCCCGCTTAAAGTCGGCGTAGTTAATTACGCATGGACGCCGCGAGGCCCTGGCGGAACTCCACAGGATGCAATCAATGCTGAAGACGCACTGAACAGCTTCTATGACGAGATGTTTGCCAGGCATAAAACGCCGTTAGGCAAAGCGGCGCTTATGGGATTCTCCCAGGGCGGCCGCATGACTTTTGTAACCGGTCTCCCTAAGCCGCAGGCTTTTGCGGGACTCGTAGGAATATGCGCGGTATTCCCGCAGCAGGCAGACTTTGAGGCACGGTTTCAGAAAACCCCGGGCCAGAAAATATTCATAGCCTACGGCGAATACGACCAGACGGCAACTGTGGATAGAACGCTGGCAGCTCAGAAACTGCTGGAAAACGCAGGCTATCCTATGCTGACCAAGGGCTACCCGATGGGTCACCAGATAACGATGGATGTCCTGAAAGATTTACGCGCCTGGCTGGCTGGCGTATTGCCTCCTGCCGCATAGCCAAACCATGCCTGATTTTTAAGAAAAGTTCTGCATACAGGTATAATTAAATATCGTTAATTAGGGCATAATTACATAACTATGGCTACAAGAAAAATCGAAATCTACGACACGACTCTACGCGACGGCTCTCAGCTCGAGGGTATATCTCTATCGGTGGATGACCGCATCAGGATAACGGGAGAGCTTGACCTGCTCGGTGTGCAATTCATAGAGGGAGGCTTCCCAGCCTCTAACCCGAAAGAGGCGGAATTCTTCGAAAAAGTCGCCTCGCTCAAGCTGAAAAACGCAAAGTTGGTTGCTTTCGGCGGCACTCGCAAGGTAGGCGCCCAGACCGAAACGGATGACAACATGAAGGCGCTGCTTGCAGCGAATACGCCCGCAGTTTGCCTTGTCGGCAAAAGCTCTGACATACAGGTGCAGAAAGTCCTTGAGACGTCACTGGAAGAAAACCTGAGCATGATTGCCGATTCGGTCTCTTATCTCAAGAGCAAGGGCAAGATAGTAATTTTTGATGCGGAACATTTCTTCGATGGCTACAAGCGCAATCCTGAATATGCCGTCAGGGCGCTCCAGGTGGCTGAAAAGGCGGGCGCTGACAGGCTCGTAATGTGCGATACCAACGGCGGTACTATGCCGGACGAGGTGTTCGATATCGTTACGGCCGTAAAAAAGGCTACGAAAGCCACACTGGCCATTCATGCCCACAATGACACCGAACTTGCAGTAGCGAACAGCCTTGCGGCCATAAGGGCTGGTGCTGATCAGGTTCAGGGAACTATCAACGGCTACGGCGAGCGCTGCGGCAATGCGAACCTCATTTCAGTGATAGCCAATCTCAAGCTCAAACTTGGCATAGATTGCATAAGCGATGAGCAGGTGGCCCGCCTGCGCGAGATATCAAGCAGGATAAGCGATATCGTGAATATCCCGATGGACCCCCAGCAGGCATATGTTGGCAACAAAGCGTTCAGCCATAAGGCAGGTTACCACGTGGCCGCTATCGCAAAGATGGCTTCGAGCTACCAACACATTGATCCAGCCGCTGTTGGCAACGATAAGAAAATTCTCATATCTGAACTGTCGGGCAGAAGCAACATCCTTTACAAGGCGAAAGAGCTAGGCATAGAACTATCACCAAAGGGTGAAGAGATAAAGATGCTTCTTCAAGAAGTTAAAGAGCGCGAAAGCAGAGGCTTTCAGTACGAAGGCGCTGAGGCATCGTTCGAGCTTCTCATAAGACGTTCGCAGAAGAATTACAAACGGCCCTTCGAGCTTGTTGATTTCATGGTCATGGTGGAGCGCCACCGCAGGTACGGCTCAAATGGCAATGGCAACGGGACATACAAGAAAGACGCTTCGATTTTTACACTCGACGACAAAGAAGCGTTGCTGGCAGAAGCTACCGTTAAAGTAAGGGTTGGCCCTGAAGTATTTCATACGGCAGCTGAAGGCAATGGTCCCATTAACGCGCTTGACCAGGCGCTCAGGAAAGCTCTCGTGCAGTTCTACCCATCTGTTGCAAACGTGAAGCTTACGGACTACAAGGTGCGGATCATCGATGAAAGTTCGGGCACAGGGTCAACCGTGCGCGTCATAATAGAGTCGTCTGACGGCACTCACGATTGGCGCACGATGGGATGCTCCCAGAACATTATCGAAGCGAGCTGGATGGCGCTGGCTGATAGCCTAGAATATAGCCTGGTCCACGCAAGGGAAGCTTTAAAGCGCTAAGCAATCATTTTTATATACTTTCGATCTGATCTAAATGATGCTAAAAAGAGGCCAGCTTAATCAGCTGGCCTCTTTTGCAATTCGATCCTACTGAATCTCGAATACTACCTGTACAGTAGCTGAAACGTCTAGCTGCCCGGGAGAGATTGGTGTTGGCGCCAATTGCAGAGAATCTCTACCTGCTGCTGCGTATGGGACAGATGACGGCAGAGAATAACTGTTTTCGGTGATGAAGATGGCTTTGCCAAGTTTCCTGCCTACGCCTGTAACAAACTGGTTTGCTCTCTGCTGAGCATCCTTGACTGCAAGGTCTCTAGCTTGTTTAAGGAGCGCGTCCGTGTTTTCTATCTGGGAACTAATATTTTGTACACGAGTCGCGTCTCCGCCGGCTGTTGAGGCATCGTCGATAATCTTCCCAATTTTGTCCATCGCTCGAATTTTCACGCTGACGTTGTTGTTTACCGATTGGCCGACGATAACAGGCTGCTCATAGCCGGAATACGGCTTGTCCAACGGGCGCGGCTGGCCGTAGATGGGCTGTACGCTGAACTGGCTCATAGTAATATCTTTATCCTGTATGCCATTTCCTTTTACGGAATTGATTACTTTATTCATGGCGTCAGACGTGCTGCTCATAGCCTCGCGTACAGTGCTAGCCTGCGTATATACGCCCAGCGATACGATGCTCATATCTGGCACAGAATTCACGATGCCCTGGCCTGTGACCCAAACGCCGGTCTGCTGTCCAGTGGAGCTCTGAGCTAAAAATCCGTATTGCTGTGAATTCTGAGGTCCGCTAAGGAAAGAGGTATTTGAGCCAATAAGTGTGAATGTGTGCTTCCATCAAATTGTATAACGCAATACTAATCCAGATGTCTGCAAAGCGACGAATACTCGTGAAAAAGCTGACATTGAATAGTACGTGGTGTTTTACCGTACTTAAGCGACCTGATAAAAGAAGAAATTTAAACCTATAATTTCATTTGTTCATATGAAGATAGTTGCAAAAGAGATAGCGATCACCGGGCTTTTAGTAATCTTCGTATTTATTTTTATCACCGTTTCACTTCAGAATACGATAGTTGTGGGCCCAAGCATGCTTCCGACGATCAAGGATGACCAGCGGATTTTTGTGAATAAAATGGTCTACCTTAGATTTGATAGAGAGACTGTGAGAAAATTTCTCCCGTGGGTGGACGATTCCACAAACCCTGTGACTTTCCCATTTCACGCGCCGCGGCGCGGAGAAATCGTAGTTTTCCACCCGCCTGGTCAGCCAGATATAGAATTCATTAAGAGGGTGATTGGCCTTCCGGGTGACAAGATTGAAGTAAGGCGCGGACAGGTCGTTCTTAATGGGGTCACAATGGAGGAGCTTTACGTTGTATTCAAATCTTTTAGCAATGAGAATCGCAATCAAGTAACGGTTCCTGAAGGTACATTTTTCGTTATGGGAGACAATCGTTCGCAGAGTGAGGATTCGCGTTCATTCGGCCCGGTGCCGCAGATAAATATCATCGGCAAGGCATGGCTCACATACTGGCCGAGATCAGAGTGGAGATTCATCCGCTCATTCAATATTGACCGTGTCATAAACGCATCGCTTACAGGGGCGCTTCAATTCGATGAATGGGTTGCTTCGCGCTTATAATGATTGTGCCTTTTCGAAGGCTGGTTTACAATCTTAGCGCTTCATGGGCCGGTAGCTCAGCGGTAGAGCACTTGACTTTTAATCAAGGTGTCGAGGGTCCGACTCCCTCCCGGCTCACATTTCACTCATCACCTTTGTTGTTAATCTCATTCATCAGCTGCTCAGCATAACGCATAACGATTTTTTCCCTGTCCTTAGGCGTTTTCTTGGCCTCCAGGTAAAGCCGTATACCTTCAAGCGGGGTAACACCTTCAATGCTTGCGCTTCCGAGCCTGGAACGGTTGGTGCGCTGCACGTCTTTAACCATAGAAGCCACAAAATGGGCAGGCTGGAGTGCTTTCATGATTGTCGCATCGTTAAGCAGTGGCGCTCTGCTCTGCGGCAGGCTGATACGCATGCGGACTATAGCGTTTGTAATACGCTTTCGTGATATGGCGTTCAATACGGTTGCGGTCGGATCGGTATCCTGCTCAGAGATATCGATCTCAAATGTCAAAAATTGACGCGACTCCAAGGGATGGTAATCAAAGCTAACGCACATCTGCCCGTGAGGCATTCGTGGATCAAGTTTAAACGTATAGAACCCTTTGCTTTCCTCGTCCTCATCGCCGAAATCCAGACGCTGAAGACTGCCTGGGTATATCACCGGTGGGTTTGAGGATAGCTGCTGACGTTTGTGTATGTGTCCAAGCGCTACATAGTCGAATCCGAGGCTTGTTACAGTGCTTTGCATCAGCACATGGTCGCGTCCCATCATCATGCCGCGCTCTGTGCCGTACTTCGCCGTGGAGATAGTTACGTGAGCAGACATCACGGAAGGTATCGTTTTATCCAGATTGGCAGCCTCCGATACGAGGATGTCGGTAAGTTTTCCCTCTATCATCCGTGTCACGCCGTCTACAGAAAGCCCTTTCGCTTCATCCAGATTTGTGAATGAGCCGCGTCTTATCCACGGCATCGCTACGATCTGGACTGGGCCGTTTTTCGTTTGAATCAGCGTAGTTCCAGGCCTTGCGCCAATGTAGATGTTGCTGTGATATGCGGACTTGCCGCTTTCACCGTCAGCAGGGCGTAAAACGTTAAATATGTCCATAGCGGTTGCTCTGCTTATCGCGTGAGGAAGGTCGTGGTTGCCCACCAACAGGAATACAGGTATGCCGGCATCGGCCAGCCTGACCATTCGCCTCGCGAACTCGCGCTGGTGTGTCTGGGTTGGGTCGCGAACTTTGTAGGCGTCTCCACTGAAAACGACAAGGTCTATTTTTTCAGCTATGGAATAATCCACCAGGCTATCGAGGGTTTTCAGAAGGTCAAGAGTGCGGGTGTTGAGCCCTGTATCCGCGTCAGTCTTGCCGTAAGTTTCAACGCCTATGTGGAAATCAGAGAAGTGGAGAACATTAATCACAGTGAGCAAATTCTAATGGTTTCTTGATTGACTTGGAATGGATTTCGGGACTGTGTAAAAAACAAACAGGGCAAGCCATTTAGCTTGCCCTGTTAATTAAGTATCTAGGTTATTAGGAGGCGGCGGCCGGTGTAACTACGGCGTCCAGCTGCTTCTTAATTTCACGTTTTGGAACGGCACCGATGACCTGCTTAACAGGCTTGCCGTCTTTGAACACCATGAGTGTTGGAATGCTGCGTATGCCGTACTTCGAAGCCGTTTGTGGGGCATCGTCAACGTTCAGTTTTACAAAGTTAACCTTGCCGGCGTATTCATCCACCAACTCTTCGACGATCGGGGCGACCATTTTGCAGGGTCCGCACCATGGGGCCCAGAAATCCACCATTGTGGGCATGCTTTGATCAAGGACCTTGTTCTGAAAATCTACGTCGTTTACTTCAATCGGGTGTCCCATGAAACTCTCCTTTGTTGACTCTGTCAATCGATTATACACGGTCAATGATATAAGGGGTTCGCTTTGTATAGGAGTAGATCAGATCTTTGCTTCAACTATTTCAGCAAACATTTTGCCCTCTGCCGTACGCTTTGCCATGCTTATGGCGCTTTTGATTGCCAGAGAGTCGCTGCGGCCGTGGCAAATGATGACGTTGCCTTTGACGCCTAGCAGTAGCGCTCCGCCATACTTACGATAGTCCCAGTACTCGGCTACTTTTACAAGTGACGGCTTCACCAGAAGAGCACCCACTTTTGTTTTGATCCCGCTTAATAACGCATGTCTTATGCTTCCGAAAAGAGCCTCGGCGAAACCTTCGGTAAATTTGAGCACTACGTTACCGGTGAATCCGTCTGTAACGATAACGTCGGCCATACCCTTCAGGATATCCTTGCCTTCGATATTGCCTATGAAATTAATTGATTTCTCTTCTCTGAGCAGCTTGTTGGCTTCAATGACCTCTTTGGTGCCTTTGCCATCTTCCTCACCAATACTCAGGAGGGCGACCTTTGGGTTTGCAATGCCCATAACTTTGGTCATGTACAGGCTGCCTACGACCGCCCAGTCGACATAATAGTCGGGCTTACAGTCTGATGTGGCACCAGAGTCAAGGAATAGCCCTACGCCTTTAGTCCCTCTAAATAGTAATGCCAAAGCCGGACGCTCGACGTTTTCCATCATCTTGAGGTTCAATAGAGCGAATGCGCCTACAGCGCCGGAGTTGCCGGCTGATACGAATGCGTCAGCTTCCCCGCTCTTCACCATGTTTATGCCGATCCCAATCGATGAGTCCTGTTTCTGGCGCAACGCCTGTCCAGGGTGCTCCGTCATACCGACAACGCTTGGAGCATCTACCACTCTAAGCTTTGTTCCAGAGGTGTTGTGCTTCGCAAGCTCACCATCCATAACCGATTTGGGGCCGGTAAGTATGACTTCTATGCCGAGTTCTCGGGAGGCTTCTACCGCTCCCTTAACTACGTCAAAGGGCGCTTTATCCCCGCCCATGGCATCTACTACAACTCTAGGTTCACTCATATCTGTACATTATGATAAAGGGGATGGCAATAACCAAGACGGAAAAATCGTCTTTTCAAGTTTGACTAAGCCTCGCGCCTACTCTATAATCGGAACTCGCTAGAGATTTTAGGTGGTGTTAAGCAATAAAAGAATATAGGATCAACGAGAAAATCCGCGCCAGAGAACTTCGAGTTATCGGAGACGCTGGAGAGCAGCTTGGGGTAATGACCGTGCCGCAAGCGGTTGCCATTGCAAGGGAAAAGGGGCTAGACCTCGTAGAGGTAGCACCTGCAGCAAATCCTCCCGTGTGCAGGATCCTCGATTTCGGGAAGTTCCGTTTTGACCAGAACAAGAAAGAAAAAGAGTCCCGCAAGCATCAGAAGCTGTCCAGTGTCCGCGAGGTCCGAATAAGGCCGATGGTTAGCGAGCACGATCTTCAAACCAAGATAAGGACCGCAGAGAAGCTGCTGGAAGACGATCAGAAGGTCAAGATAAGTGTCGTGTTCCGAGGCAGGGAAATGACCCACCCGGATATCGGCGCAGCACTTTTAAGACGTATTGCGGAACATTTGAAAGATAAAGCGGTACTGGAAAGCTCTCCCGCGATGGAGGGCCGAATGATGGGGATGCTGGTAGCGCCCCTGCCCGTCCAGGTGAAAAAACCGGTTCAGACTAGTAAGTCGGCGGCTGCGCCAGCTGTGCGCCCTAACCAGGCTGCCAACGCCCAGCGACCCGTGAATCCGTTAGGAGAAAAGAATGCCAAAGCTTAAGACACACAAAGGCGCCGCATCCAGATTTCACATAACCGGCACAGGCAAGGTCATGAGACTGAAAATCCTGAGCACTCACCTTTGCTGAGCTAAGAGCAAAAGAGTGAAGCGCCAGTTCGGAGACAAGCTGGAAGTATCCAGCGCCCTCGTAGAAAATATCAGAACACGCTCGCCTTACGGCACCGGAAAGCGATAGGAGAGAAAAATGCCTCGAGTTAAACGTGGCGTAACAGCCAGAGCATCACACAAAAAGACACTTAGCTATACCAAGGGGCATCGTGCTACCAAGCACACCACTGTCCGCCGCGCTACGGAGTCCATGTTCAAAGCGCTGTCCCACATGTACCGCCACCGCCGTGAGCGTAAAGGCGACATGCGTAAGCTCTGGATCGCCCGCATCAACGCGGCAGCCAGAGTGGAAGGCACAACCTACTCAAGGCTTATTGCCGGACTCACAGAACAAGGCATCACTGTCAACAGAAAAATGCTCGCCGACCTTGCAGTAAAGGACCAGGAGTCCTTTAAGCAGTTTGCAAGCTATGCAGTCGCAAAGGAAAGCTTTGCGGCGGGGAAAAAGTAGAGGGCGTCTTTAACTCGATTTAATAGCTAAAGCCCCTCAACCGAGGGGCTTTTGTTTATCAGGTGTAAATGCAGACAAATCTGGAAAAGATAAGAGCCGAAGCAGAGTCAGAGCTTGCAGCCGCAAAAGATGCAGCTGATATCGAGCGCTGGCGCAACAAGTTCCTGGGCCGCAAGGACGGAGCAGTTGTCCAAATCCTGCGAGGCCTGGCACAAATGCCTATCGATGAGCGAAAAGCTGTCGGTGAGGCGGCCAACTCATTAAAGGTCGCCCTTGAAGCTGCACTCGCAACAAAAGAAGACGCCGCAAAAAGAGAGGCGCTGGCTGGACAGCCTGAATCCTCCAAGGTGGACGTTACGCTTCCGGGTGTGCAGCCTGCCATCGGGCGGTACCACCCTATCACGCAGACGATGCGTGAGATTGTGGGTGCGTTCTCGTCCATGGGCTTCCAGGCCGTCGAAGGCCCTGAAGTAGAGATCGACTATTACAATTTCGAGGCGCTGAATATTCCAAAAGGACACCCAGCCAGAGACATGTTCGACACGTTTTGGGTGGACTATAAGAACGACAAAGGCGAGCGAGCGATGCTCTTGCGCACGCACACATCGCCGATGCAGATACGCGTGATGGAGAAGCAGAAGCCGCCTGTGCGCGTGGTGGTGTCCGGCAAAGTGTTTCGCTATGAGGCCACAGATGCCACGCACGAAAGTATTTTCCACCAGGTGGAAGGCCTGGCAGTTGACGATAACCTTTCGTTGGCTGACCTTAAAGGCACGCTCTATGAATTTGCACGCAGGCTTTTTGGCGCCGACCGCAAGGTGCGGTTCAGGTGCGACTATTTCCCATTTGTGGAGCCCGGCGTCGATATGGCTATCGACTGTTTCAATTGCGGCGGCCAAGGCTGCCGCATATGCAAAGAGACAGGCTGGCTCGAAATCATGGGCGCAGGCATGGTTCATCCATCTGTGCTGGAGCGCGTTGGTTACGACAGCAAACAGTACACGGGTCTCGCGTTCGGCATCGGCGTGGAGCGTGTAGCTATGCTGAAGTATGGGATCGATGACATACGTCATTTCTACGCCAATGATATGCGCTTCCTGAGGCAATTTTAGATGAAAGTCCCTATATCCTGGCTTCGTGAATATATAGATATAACGCTTCCCGTGAAAGACCTGGCGTTTAAGCTAACGCTGTCGGGCACCGAAGTTGAGGCGATCAACCGTACCGGCACAGGCAACAGCGACGGCAAGTGGGAGAACGTATGGGTAGGGCATGTCCTTGCCGTCGATAAGCATCCCAACGCTGACCGATTGAGGCTCGCTACAGTTGATTACGGGCTCGGCAAGCAGACGGTAGTTTGCGGTGCGCCAAACCTGGCAGTGGGACAGAAAGTGGCGTTCGCAACCGTGGGTGCTACGCTCCTCGACTCGCATACGGGGAAGACGTCGCGGCTGGAGGCGGCTACGATACGCGGCGTGCAGTCGGCCGGAATGTGCTGTTCTCCACGAGAACTTGGCATTTCAAACGAACACGAAGGCATCATTGTCCTGGACCATGAAGCCCCTGTAGGGAAACTGCTGTCCGAGTATCTGGGCGAGCAGGTCTACCAGATAGCCGTCACTCCCAACAGGCCAGACTGCCTTTCAGTCATAGGCGTTGCGCGTGAAGTATCAGCTCTAACCGGGGCTCACGTTAAAGAGCCTGATTTGAAATACGTAGAAAATGGTCCTGCGGTTACATCACGGGCATCTGTTCAGGTACTAAACCCAGAGCTATGCAGCCGATACATGGCATCCATTGTCACAGGCGTAAAGATTGGCCCATCGCCAAAGTGGATGCAAGACAGGCTCACAGCCGCCGGGATGCGCCCGATCAACAATGTTGTCGATATCACTAACTACGTAATGATGGAATACGGCCAGCCGCTGCACGCATTTGATCACACAAAATTAAAAGACAAGAAAATCATTGTTCGCAGTGCCAAAGCGGGCGAACGCATGGTTACTTTGGACGGACAGGAACGCAAACTCGATACTGAAACGCTGGTGATTGCGGACTCTGAGAACCCCGTTGCGCTTGCAGGTGTAATGGGCGGCGCGAATTCGGAAGTGACCGAGCACACCACTGCGATTTTATTAGAGTCAGCCTGCTTTAACGGCCAATCGATACGCCGAACAGCAGTTGAACTTAAGTTGCGCAGTGAAGCATCCATGCGATTCGAGAAGGGGCTGCCGCCCGAGCTTGCTGAGATTGCGCTGCACAGGGCGACAGGTATGCTTGTGCAACTTGCAGGCGGTCAGGCATCGCAAGGCGTTCTGGATGTATACCCAGGTCGCCGTGAACTGCGGGCTATGACACTTACTCGCGAGCGTGTGAAGAAGGTTCTGGGTGTAGACCCATCGCCTGAAGATATGACTAAAGTCTTAAGGTCTCTTGGGTTCGCCGTGCAACCGGACGGTGCCAATTTGAAGGTTATGCCTCCATACTGGCGTATAGACGCTCGCTTGGAAGACGACCTTGCTGAAGAGTACGCACGGATCACGGGATATGACAAGATTCCAACGCCGCTTCCGCAGGGGCGCTTGCCCGCATACTTGCCTCAGCCTGTGCGCGAGCTAAAGGAGCGTGTGCGAGACCTCGCAGTAGCAGCACGATTGCAAGAGGTAATCACATATGCCATCGTCAGCGAAGACGACCTCAAAAAACTTGAAGGTCCTCAGCCTGCGCCTCTAAAGCTAGAAAACCCAATGAGCCTTGACCAGGCGGTAATGCGCACGTCGCTTCGGCCCGGTCTATTGAAAGCGCTCAATCTAAACGAACGCCAGGGCGTGAATGGATTGACGATATTCGAGATAGCGCGTGTATTCATTCCGCAGCGAGTGCCAGTTAAAGAAGGGAATATCCTTCCTGATGAGATTGATAGATTCGAAGGCATCGTTACTGGCGAGAAATCATCCTCAGGTCCCGGCTCAAAACAGGAAAAGTTTAGCTTTCAGGACGCTAAGGGAATCGTCGAGACGATTCTTAATGGATTGAAGATGAGCGCCCGATATGAACCATCGAGCGATGCCAACATGCACCACGGCCGTGCTGCTAATGTAGTTATTGGCTCAGATACAGTTGGCTATGTTGGTGAAGTGAATCCAATTTTGCTCGAGCGTTTCGATGTTTCCTCACGGCCCGTATTCATGTTTGGCCTAGACATAGCCCGCCTGCTACCGCGCATGGCCTCGACATCACGGACATTCAAGCCTTTGCCAAAGTACCCTGGCGTCACGCATGATCTGGCGCTTGTTATGGACAAAGGAGTTACATCGGAAAAGGTCCAGTCGGTCATTAAGTCGTTCCCGCAGGTTGCGGACGTAACCTTATTTGATATCTACGAAGGCGACAAGCTGTCCCAAGGCAAAAAACAGCTTGCATACCGAATACTCTATCTATCTGCGGAGCGCACACTTACTACTGCCGAAGCAGGCGCTGTCGAGCAGCAGATTCTTGCTCGTCTCCAGACTGAACTAGGCGTAACGCTCAGAAGCTGACCCTTTCGGTCACTCACGTTATCCCGTTTCTCGTACCACCTGCGATGTATTATTTAGCCTGATAATCCGGCAGTATTTCAAAGGAGTTTTTATGAAGATCGGTTTCATCGGTATTGGCAATATGGGCGAGCCCATGTCTACGAACCTTCGCCGCGGTGGCTATGAGGTTGTCGTTCATAACCGCAGCCCTCGGCCGAGCATTCAGAGGCTTATAGCTGAAGGTGCGGATATGGTATTCTCCGCGGCGGAAATTGCCAAGAAGTGCGATATCGTATGCACCTGCGTCACATTGCCTAAAGACACCGATGACGTCTATCTTGGTGAGAATGGCCTGGTCCATAACGCCCGCAAAGGGCAGATCTTCGTAGAGCACTCCACTATTGGTCCCGCGCAGGCGCGAAAGATTGCGCAAGAATGCCATGAAAAAGGCGCAGTGTTTCTGGACGCGCCTGTCAGCGGCGGGGTTGTGGGGGCGACCAACGCCACACTCACTATTATGGTTGGCGGCGATAATTTACACTTCGAGCATGTAAGGCCTATTTTGGAAAAAATGGGCAAAAACGTGATGCATGTCGGAGGCACCGGCGCAGGGTGCATCATAAAGCTGATTAACCAATACATATTGGCCATAAACCAGGCGGCGTTGACGGAAGGATTCATCCTTGCGAAGAAGTCTGGCGTTGACCCCAAGGTAGCCTTTGAAGTTATTAAGACGAGTTCCGGCAGCAGCGCTACCTTAACCGGGACCTTTCCGCGGATAATCGCACGCGATTTTCAGACACGCTTTGCCCTGAAGCTCCTTCTTAAGGACGTTCGACTGGCAATGGAGCTTGCCGACCAGCAGTACGTTCGCTCGATGGCTGGTACAGCCGCGAGAAAGATGCTCGAAGAGGCGGACGCGCAGGGCCTTGGCGATATGGATTTCCCCGCGATGGTTATGCCTTTGGAGAAGATGACAGGCGTTGAATTGAAGTAACGTGGCTATCAAGGCCATCCTATTCGACTGGGGTGGGACGGTGATGCGTGAGTTTGACGCTAGCACTAAAGCGGTTGTCTGGCCTCATCTGGAGGTTATGCCTAATGTTGAGAAAGTTCTTCACACTTTGTATGCTGATTTCATTCTTTGTATCGCTTCAAACGCAAGTGCTTCTCATGCGGGTGACGTAAAGCAGGCGCTTGAAAGAGTAAATATCGCTCACTATTTTTATGAGTGTTTCACATTCGCGGATATAGGGTTTTCCAAGCCTGACAGACGCTTCTTTCAATCCATACTGAAATCTCTAGACAAGTCGCCTGAGGAATGTGTGATGGTGGGTGACGACTACTTTAATGACATTTCAGGCGCCAAACGATCTGGTATCCATACAGTCTGGTACCGCGGCTCTCATTCGGAGGCTCAACCGTATGCTGACGCTGTTATAGCCGATATGGCAGAGCTTCCGTCAGCGATTAAGCAGATCGAGAAGATGCTATGAAACGTCTCATTATCTATGCGGATGGTACGTGGGATACACTTAACAAGAGCCACGTTACCAATGTAGCTAAGGTTGCCTGGGCAGTCGTCCCTAATGCGCGGGACGGCGTGATTCAGCTCACCTTTTACGACCAGGGCGTCGGCACTGGAAATATCCTTGACAGGCTGGTTGGCGGTGTTATGGGCGATGGGCTGGATATGAACATCGAGGACGCATATCGGTTTCTGCTTAACAACTATGAGGTTGGCGACGAGATATTCTTCTTCGGTTTTAGCAGAGGCACTTATACAGTGAGAAGCGTTGGAGGCCTTGTAAGGACGTGTGGAATCTTCCGCAAGGAATATGCGAACCGCTTCTCGCAGGCCTATGCACTTTACCGAATCGGGGAAGGCGGGACGGATTCACCGGCAGCAGTGGAATTTCGTGCTGCGTATTCAAGAGAAACTGATATCAAATTTATGGGAGTGTGGGATACGGTAGGTGCTCTCGGACTGCCGATCGGTATGTTTAGGTCGGTTGACCGAGATAAGTATGCATTTCATGACGTTGAGCTCAGCGGACGTGTGAAGAACGGCTACCACGCAGTTGCTATCGATGACAAGCGCGTTTCGTTCGAGCCTACACTTTGGGCTGACAAGCAGAAGGAAGGACAACTCATAGAGCAGATGTGGTTTGCAGGTGTACACAGGGATGTTGCCGACGGCAATCCCGACCTTGGTCTTGGAGATCTAGCGCTCGTCTGGCTGAAGGACAAAGCTGAAGCTTGCGGTCTGGCGTTTGATAACGATTATTTCAAAAAGGTTGGTGGCTCCTGATCCGCTGGGCAGGGTTGACGAATCCTTGCCGTGGTATTACAGGTTGGTTGGCATGCTTGCAGGCAAAAGGTATCAATGGGTTCCAGGGTATAGCCGTCTCAAAGGAGTCCTATACAGGCACATTGGCGGCCGCACAAATGAGAGGTTACATCCGTCGGTCATTACCAAACATAACAATCCAATCCCGCCATATAAACCCAAGAATCTGCTTGAATATATGCAAACGAACAGAGAAATATAACTCGTACCAAGTCAGATGAAGCGTGGGTACAGCGTAAGCGGATTGCGTTCTTGCTACCTAGAACCTATAATTTTAAGGTAAGCCTCTCATATTTAGATTGGAGTGGCGCCCATCGACGATAAAGCTCACGAAGAGTGTGGCGTTTTTGGCATCTACGCCCCTGGGGAAGACGTATCCCGTCTAACCTTCTACGGACTGTTCGCTCTCCAGCACAGGGGACAGGAGAGCGCAGGCATATCCACAGCTGATGGCTCCAGCATCAAGTCAATCCTAGACATGGGACTCGTATCTCAAGTTTTCAAAGAAGACCAGCTCAAGCGTCTAACAGGCCACATAGCTATCGGTCATACACGCTACTCCACCAGCGGCTCCAGCGCCCTTTGCAACGCACAGCCAATAAATGTTTCAGGTATTGCAGGCCAGATTGCGCTAGCCCATAACGGAAATGTAGTGAACGCCGCGACCTTGCATAAAGAGCTTGAAGAGTCTGGCTGCGAATTCAACTCCACATCTGATTCGGAGGTCATCGCTCAGCTTATCGTCCGGTCGCCTGCCAGGACATGGCCTGAGCGTCTTAAGTACATAATGCGCCGCGTGATAGGTGCGTACTCGCTGGTGATTCTCACAAACGACACGCTTATCGGTGTTCGCGATCCGCTTGGTGTGCGCCCGCTCTGCCTCGGGAAGATAGGCTCAGGATGGGTCATTGCGTCTGAGACCTGCGCGCTGGACCTTATTGGTGCAACTTACGTTCGCGAGATTGAGCCGGGTGAAGCCGTTATTATCGATTCGCACGGCCTGCAAGCTCATAAGCTGGCCGCTCAGGAACGCAAAGCATTATGCGTATTTGAATACATCTATTTCGCCCGCCCGGACAGCGTGATAAACAATAAGCTCCTTTACCCCGTACGAGAGGCAATGGGTGTAGAGCTTGCCAGAGAGTATCCCGTTGATGCTGATATTGTGGTTGCTGTACCTGACTCGGCGACTCCTGCAGGCTTGGGCTATGCGCAGGCCAGCGGCATACCGTTTACACAGGGTTTGATAAAGAACAAATACATTGGCAGGACGTTTATCGAGCCTGACCAGCGCCTTCGTAATATGGGCGTGCAGATAAAGTTCAACCCTCTGCCGGAAGTGATAGAAGGCAAGCGGCTGGTCGTTGTTGATGACAGCATCGTTCGAGGAACCACAACTCCGCATGTAGTAAGCCTATTGCGCAAAGCAGGCGCAAAAGAGATTCATCTCCGCGTATGCGCTCCGCCCATCAAGTGGCCGTGCTATTTTGGAGTTGATATGGCCACCCGCCGCGAATTGATCGCAGCCCAAAAAACTATTGATGAGATCAGGGACTTCACAGGAGCAGACTCGCTCGGCTATTTGAGCATCGATGGGTTAGTTAAGGCAGTCGGTATCGCTAAACGCAACCTGTGTATGGCATGCTTCACTGGTGATTACCCAATACCTATACAGCTTGAAATGGACAAGCTCCAATTTGAAAGCAGCACGGGCAAAAAGTCGTTATTTATCGAGGAAGATTACAAGAGATAATCAGCGATGATTAAAGTTTTAACTTGTTTGCGGTTGGGTTTAGCCTGACCGCAAACTGTTTTCAGGAGTGTTTAACAAGCTAATGTCTACCCAATATGAGCAGGCTGGCGTTAATCGGAATGCTGGCGAGTACGCAAAAGAGCTGATCAAGAAGCGCGTCCGTGAGACGTTCACTCCTGGAGTTGTAGGGGACGTAGGATTTTTTGGCGGCATGTTCAAGATGTCCGGCTACCAGAACCCGATACTCGTTGCTAGC
>SHYL01000013.1 GCA_009692825.1 Dehalococcoidia bacterium
GCTGTTTCCTTTGAGAATACCTTATCGAAAATACTCACAAAAATTCCTCCAAGAATTTTTATTCACAATTTGCGAGTCAAAGAATATTATAAAAAATCGTTCCGGCTTTAATATGTTGGAAAAAGAGGCATAGGCTTGATTCTGCCTAGCCGATTCTCATATCTTCTTCTTCTTCCCGAGTATGCTCTCGATCCTGAGGAGGATGCATTATGGCTAGTACCAGGGTTAGGGGGCCGAGCCTGCCTATCACCATGGCTACTATCAATACGACTTTGCCAAAAATGGATAGATCGCTTGTGATGCCAGTTGAGAGGCCGGCTGTTCCCAGAGCCGAAACGCTTTCAAACAAGCTTCGAATGAATTGAAATTCAGAATTTATGCTGAGCAGAAGTCCTACTATAAAGACCACGATTGACATCAGGAATACAACGGCAATCGACTGATGGACCTGCCTCTCTGATATCCTGTTGCCAAACGCATGGACATACCTTCTGGCTTTAAGGTATGAAATAGACGTAAAAGCCAGAACGCTGATAGTGTTGACCTTCACCCCTCCCGCCGTAGAACCTGATGCCCCACCAATAAACATAAGACACATCAGGACAAATAGCGTATTTACGTGCATTGCTGAGATGTTAAGGCTAGAAAATCCGGAAGACCGAGATGCCACCGATACGAATAGGGAATTGAAAAATTTGTCCTTCAAGGACATGCCGCCTAATGTATCCGGGTTTGTGAACTCAAAAGCGAAAATTGCCAGCAGTCCGATTATTAGAAGCGAGATTGTTGCAGTAAGCGAGACCTTTGCGTCCAAGCCCAACCGCTTGCTTGCAGCCAGTGCTACGATCTGAAAAAAGACGATAGCAGATAGGGCACCAAGGAATGCTAGGGAGCCAAGTATCATAAGCAATGCTGAGTCAGCGGAATGTGACTGTAGACTTAGCGAATCTCCAAATAGATCAAAGCCGACGTTGTTAAAAGCAGATATCGAGTGAAACATGGCGTTCCACAATCGCGATTCATTATTCGTACTACTTCCTGACGCAAACCACAGCAGTACAGTCCCGCAAATTTCTACGATGGCAACAAAAAAGACAGTTTTAATGAATAGCCATCTGAATGATTTGCTGTCATCTGCTCCCAGAAAATCCTGGACACGGTAGTCCATCATGTTGACCCTTCGACTGTGGACTAGCAAAAGGGTTGCTGAAATTGTCATAAATCCCAGGCCGCCTATTTGGACCAGCACCAAGATTATCGCCTGACCAAGCACGCTCCACTGACTGTATGTGTCAACGACCGTTAAGCCAGTCAAACTTGCCGCGGAAGTCGCGGTGAATAGAGGCGCAATGAGCCCAGCCGAGGAGCCAGACCGGGAGGAAAGAGGTAAGGAGAGAGCTAACGCTCCCACGGCGATCAGCGCTAAGAATACCGCTATAAAAACGATGAAAAACGGCGCTTGATTCGGGGCGACGCGGGACCGCCCGCGTTCCCATACTTTGTCATATATTCTTGCCACTTGTTAGACTTAGAATTATCCCGCTTAAGAATTAATTTGGAATAATTCTACACGGAATGTGAAGCTGACCTGATACTCGTTATCGGGCTAATATTTATGGTACTATTCGGCAAATTTGAGGAGATTAGAGATGAGCGTCACAGGTTGTGAGATACTACCGATTGAGCTCGGCTGACTAAATGCTAGCGGTTAGTTTCCGTAGGATTGCAATATCTGACTCAAAAAGCCACTTGGCACCTATGTTTCTAAGGAATATACTTCGCTTTACGAAATAATTTCTTAGAAAAGAAGTAACCTGTGGCTGATGCAATAAAAACTTCCGCAGATAAGCTTTCCACCACTCAACAACCAGATCTGTTTGCGGGAATAAAGCAGCCTGCAAAAATAGGAACTTTTTACTCAATTACATTAAGAAATTTCCGTCTGTTGTGGATAGGTTCCTTATTTTTAAATTTTAGCCAGTGGGTCCAGACAACAACGCTCAGTTCACTTGTCTACGATATGACAGGTTCAGGAACGCTCCTTCAGACCATCAATAGCATCAGGTCTTTTCCTAACCTGGTCGTGTCTCCAGTCAGCGGGCTCATCGCGGATAGAGTTGATCGCAGAAAATTCATGATTTACGCGCAGCTTCCGCTTTTGATGATGACGTTGATAATGGGTATCCTGCTGGCGTTCGGACTTGTAAAAGTATGGCATCTAATGGTGTTCGCGATACTCTCAGGAATTCCTGCAGCGGTAAATCAGCCAGTCAGGTCTTCAGTTACGCCAATGATAGTTCCAAGATTTGCCATGCCGAATGCAGTAGCATTAAATTCAGGCGTCTTCACATTCACAAGAATAATAGGCCCTGCGGCAGCAGGACTGCTTCTGGTGTTGAGTCCGGCCACGCTTGAGAGGGCGAATGTCGCACCCAGAAAGCCCTGATAATAGCGAGCCGACTAGGAATATGCCGACGGCTATCTGCAGTAGCATACGTCTGCCGTAAAGGTCGCTAAGCTTCCCGTATAGAGGCATCGCAATGGTAGAGGTGAGCAAGATAAGCCGTTATGACCCAGGAAAGATGCGTTACCCCGCCAAGCTCGCCTACGATCGTTGGCAGAGCTGTCGAGACGATCGTTTGGTCAAGCGATGCAAGGAGCATACCCAGCATCAGACCGCCGAAGATAAGCATGATTTGCTTATGAGTCAAGGCAGGTGGTTCGTGAGGTACGTGATTAACTGCAGTAGCTGCTGCCCCATTCCCGTTACCGTTTGTGTTTACATTTTGCTTATCAATTGTGGGATGCTTCATTAGATTCCTTTGATCCATTTCTATTTAGTGAGTTCGCACTATTGCTGGTGATGTTTAGAGCATTATTTAAATGAAAGAATTTATTGACTAATAGCTTTTAAGTGAAGAACTGGCAGGTATTGTCTTATAGCTCGTTGAGTCAATCGGTGTATTAGCATTCTTGCAGGCAACCATTAGTTTTTCTATCCCGGCTACTACTACTTCAAGGTCTTCGGTACTCAAGAAAGATGCTATCTTTTCTATCTGTATCCTACCTATGCGCCAGACTTTGAGAACTTCTTCCTGTCCCTTGTCCGTCAACTGGCATGTGACGACACGCCTATCCTCAGTGCTATCTGCGCGGATGACAAGACCTTTATCTACTAGACGGTCCACCATGCTGGTAACCGCAGAGGCGCTGCTACTCACATAAGGTGCTATCTCACTCATCCTCATGGGTCTGAGCCGTAAATGGAAAAGTATTTTCGCCTGAGTCATAGTGAGGTCCAGGTTCGACCAGCTTTCCGGCGGCCTCGACCTCATCTCGAGATACGTGGCTTCCAGTAAATCTGCCAGCTTGTCGACGCCCGTTCGTCTGCTAGATTTCATTTTAGCTCAGTAGTATATTTCAAGTTACTTGTAATATCCTATATATAAGAACTAAAGATTGTAAGGATTTGGTGTCAACCTCTTCAGTGCAACGACTGCAGAATCCAAAAACCCGTGATTAGTTTTCACTATAATCTCGTTAAGCCTTGCGGTATAGAAGTGAGTTAAGCCTCTGGAATTTTATTTGTTTATAAGGCACTCGGGACGTGTCGGATAGATGACACTAAGCGGCGCTAGACGTATCGTTTCTTTTCCAATCAACCAGAGCGTTGTTATTTTCCAGCTCTTAAGGTTCGAGAAACCTATTGCGGCAGGGATCATTACACTGATAGGTGTATATCTGGGCAGCAATATTTCCACGGTGTTATCTTCTCCAGCATTACGAGCCGCATTGGCGATATGTATGATCGATGCTTTTAGCTTTGCTGTAAACGATTTGAACGACGCGGTCGCGGACAAAGTTAATAGCCCTAAGAGACCTATACCTTCCGGCAGAATCTCCAAGCAAGCAGTTGTTGTAATAGCGATCCTTTTAGGCGCAGGAGGACTCGCAGTAGCAGCGACACTAGGTACTAAATTATTTCTATTTGCGCTGCTTTTGGTTACCGCAAGCATAATTTATTCTTACTGGTTAAAAGGTACCGTACTGCTTGGTAACGCTCTGATTGCCATAATGATAGCCTCCATACTCATCTATGGGGCTATGGTGGGCGGAGAGGTCACATCCGGAGTTCTTATGGCCCTCGGGCTCACATTCTTCTTCATATTCTCCCAGGAAATACTCGTGACAATACGGGATGAGAATGGAGACCGCACCGCCGGAGTGAAAACAATCGCAGTCCTATTCGGAGGGTCGCGATCGCTTGTAGTGTTCAGGACTATAGCTTTACTGGCGGCAGGTCTCAGCATCCTACCCCCATTGCTTGGTTTGGCCTCGGCACCGTACTTCGTAGCTGCTATCGCGTTCGTAGTGCTTCCCATCATTACGATGGTATGGCTAACACGCAGCCATTCGAATGAAGCTATCTGTAAAGCTATCGTCACGATGAGATATATCTCGATGCTATCTCTCATACCGATACTGTTACTGCGTTAGTAGAAAATGTGGCGCGGCTGTAATACTATCGGCCAGCCGATTATTCTCTACCGTATCTCCAGTCGAGCTTGACCTCTGACCAACTGGGGGCATCCATCATATTGGCCCATCTTGCGTATATCTGGCGCAGCTTTGTCCCTATCGTGAATTTCTCGCTGTCGTGACCCAGCCCCGCGAGGATGCCCTGCACATACTTCTGTGCGGTAGGACTCATAGCCGTACTAGTGCTCTGCAGCCAGTTGTTCATATCATCCTGCTCCAGAACTCCTCCGGGTGAGAAAGAGCCTGTGAGGTATGTCTTCATAGCATTCTTAACTTCATCAGGCGCATCTTTATCCACAATGCAGTACGACCAGATCTCTGTTTTTGTGGGGCCTCTTGGATGCCACGTGCGGATCGAGTGGCGAACACAGTGGATAGAAGTATTAGGGAATACGGTGCCTACAGAGCCAGCATAACCTCTAGGATCATTTTCTTTAAGTCCGAGTCTCTTCTTTGCTTCTTCGACATGGCTGCGATAGTAATCCCGGATGGGGCCTCTCTTAAAGTTTTCCAGTGGATCACGAAGCTCGTTTCTGGCCTGCAATCCGCCCCTGCCGGCAAATGAAGACGAGTAAGCCCTATCGCTATCCAGATGTCTTACCGAGCCGTGAGTTATCGCGTGGTGACCATCATCGCCGCCGAAGTTATCAGCCGGATATTTCCAGTTGGCGTTTAAAGCCCACCTGTTGACGCCGCTAAGCACCTGTGTCGGGCTATCGTGCCTGCCTACCAGGAAGTCCAGCTCAAAGGACATGCCCCCAAGATATTTGATGAGAGGAGGTGCCTGCCTGTCCCACGTTGCGAACACCAGCCCTTTGTAGCTTTCGATCTGGGCAGTTTCTACGAGGCCCCACTGAGAACGGTCAAGTTCTTCGAAGTACGCTTCCTTATAGCCAGGTACGCCTACGAGCTTGCCGTCCGTTGTGAAGGTCCAGCCGTGGTATGTGCACATGAATGATGGACAGTTGCCAAAGTCGGCCCGGGATATGCGGTTGCCGCGGTGCCTGCACATATTCAGGAATCCGTGAAGCTTCCCTTTACTGTCGCGGGTTAGCAGCACCGGGTCCTCGCCCATATAGGTGCCAAGAAAATCGTTAGGCTTGTCTACCTGTGACTCATGCCCAAGATAAAGCCAGCACCGGCCGAAAACCTGCTCAAGCTCCTGTTTATAGATATCAGGATCGACAAATATTCTGCGGTCGAGCAGCCCCTTGTCTGCCCTAGCCATACTGGCCATCGTAGTTAACAAGGGTTTCTCCTATGTTTCAAATTACTAAAGCCAGCCTAAGGTTCCCAGACAGCGACAGCGGTCCCAACGCCGACCTCTTCACCCTCGTAAGCGAGGACTTTCGGCTTTATTTCACCCATGGCTCCCATCGCCGCCAACCAGCTTTTGATTTCATGGGTGCCGTTGCCGGACTTTGATAACTGTTCAGACGTGTAGGCCTTCATCCTGTCAATCCTGACATGCTCCAAGTTTTCCAGGAATTGATGGTCGAAGTCCACATCTACCCAGCCGGAGCGCGGCGTACCTACGTCGTGGGCAACGCCGCCAGCGCCGATGATGACGATTCTTTCATTCTTTGGCCTGGACGCTATAAAGTGACCGAGGAACGCGCCGAACTGATATATCCTCGCGGGCTCAGGCATTGGGTGCAGCACGGTGTTAATCAGGATAGGGACCATTGGGATGTCATGCTCAGGATTAAAAAGCTGGTAAGGTACCATGTGACCGTGGTCCAGGCTAAGGTCTTTTGACCATGACAGGTCAAAGTTGGCGCTGTATGCGGACCTCACCAGATCGGCGGCAAAATTAGGGTGGCCTTTGATCTGGCCTTTGGCGACCCTTATATTGTCTCCGTCTGTAGGACCGAAATGGGAGGCGCCGGTTCCCACGCAGATGGCGGGCATATTTTGCTCGTAGAAATTAACGTGGTGTTCATTGCTGATGTTTAATATGAGATCCGGCTGCACTGACCTTACCGCGTTTTTTAGATGCGTCCATGAGCCGTACATCTTCTCAAGGTAACGCATCGACTGACGGTCGAAGCCGCCCAGTATCCCAGGGTGATGAGAAGTGCCGATCGCCAAAACAACCTTACCCATAAATCCTCCTCATGGTTTCCGATATCAACTATATGCTGCCATTAGAACAGCTTTGGCTTTTTAATGTCAACTATCAGCGTGGAGAGAAGTATATCGACACGGGTCTTATAATCCCTGTCAAACCTTTATAGGGAGACAATATGCCGAAACTTACGATAAAACAGTTTGAGGATACGTGCGGGTCGCTTTTTCGCGCAGTAAAAGTAAGCGAGGAGGATATCAAGATACTGACCGATGCCCTGCTATTCGCAGGCCTACGCGGCCATGATACGCATGGTATAGGCCACCTGGCAGGCTACGTAAAAGGCTATATGGGCCAGCGTAGTCCTTTCGCGGGGGTCAAAAGAGATGCAATGCCCCGTATCGTGAAGGAAACCCCGGGTACTGTAACGATTGAAGCGGACAAGTGCATAGGTCCTAAGGTCACGATGTGGGCAACCGAACTGATCATTGAAAAGGCGAAAACAACAGGGATAGCCGCCGCTACAGTTACCAACTGTGTGCACAATGGCACGATGGCTTATTACATGGATCGCATCGCTCAGGCCGGAATGATAGGCTTCGGATTTACATGCGCCGGCAACGCCTCTCCTCCATGGGGAGGTGTCGATAGAATGCTTGGCACGAACCCGTTCGGCATGGCTTTCCCGACCAAGAATTCACCGCCCGTCGTGATAGATATGGCGACATCCGCAGTTTCGCACGGTGGATTGGCGCCGATGCTGGCAGAAGGAAAACCTTTCCCTCCGGGCATATTGCTGGACGGAAATGGCGAGCCTACGACTGACCCGAAGACTTACAATGCCACAAGCGGACAGAAAGGCTCAGTTACAAACCTTGCAAACAATCACAAGGGATATGCAATTCAACTGGCGACGGAGATTCTGGGTGGTGTTCTTCCCGCGTTGATGGTTGGAGGCGAGGGATTCACCATAGCCTCATATAACAACCCCAGCTTTCTGATAGCGATAAATGTTGGCTTTTTCCAGGACGAGAATGCATTCAAAGACAAGCTGGACACGCGCATTAAACAACTGAAATCTTCCAAGAAGAAACCAGGTGTGGAAGAAATCTACATGCCGGGCGAGCGAAGTTACAATAATCAGCAAAAATATCGGACAGCGGGGATACCTGTAAACGAGCATGTATGGAAAGAGATAGAAGATCTCGCCAAAGAGCTTGGAGTCAAGCTTCCTGAAATAAATAGTTAGGATATTAACAGGAGAATTGATTTGCCAAACCCAAGAAAACTGATCGCTACGACAATCGTTAAGTCCGGTAACGTGGAATTTGGCCGCGTGTACGAATATAGAAACGGCGTGGGTATCGAATGGGTATTCAGCAATGAACACGGGGCCAGAAAGATAGCTCATTCGCCGCTCGGATTAGAGAATGAAATCAAATTGATGTTCCCAAACACTACGCTGCAGTTCAACAGGCGTGAACCGCCGCATTAGCGCGTTAAAGTTTACTCGCCCGTAACAAATTACGATTGTCTTTCGCTTAGACATTTCTTTATCATGGGCTAACTAATTTCATGCAGCCATGATGAAGGAGACACGATGCCGAAGTTAAAAATCGCTGTATTTTCCGGGCCTCAATCTACAGTCGCTAACTCACCCACACTGGTCACCAGTAATAAGGCTAGACTGTCAACCGATCGCAAATTAGAAGGCCGTTTCGACCATCTGGTGTCGCAGTCTCTCTACGAACCAGTGAAAGTAAAGATCAAAAAGTACAGCGCCCACCCGCTGGAAGAGGACGCCAAGTCTGTTTATCACGATGACGGAAAACCATATTACGAGGTAGAACTCAGGCCGGAAGACGGTCTCTATCTGCTTCCCTATGTTGCCAGAAGGAAGGATGGTTCATCAAACGGCGTTCCCTTCGAAGAAAGCGACCTAAACAACCCTGCACTCGGTTTTGGCGCTAGGCAGTTCTTTTACCCTGACGCGTCTAGGATATTTGAAGAGATAGACCGCACAATCCACGGCCGCGACGAACACGGAGAGGCTGATATACTTGACCGCAAGGCGACCTTTGATTTCATAAGGGCGATACCTCCCGGCGGATATACGTCAAAAGGAGAAAAGCTGGGCGTTGATTATTTCCCCTACAAACCTCCGGCACTAGCCAGGACACCGCCTGCGTCCATGCTGGCAAGGGCAGCTAGCATCGTCAACGCTACGCTAAAGAATGGCGATTATGACGGCGGCGTGTGGCTTGAAGGGAGTCCAACGATAGAGGAAACTCTTTTCTGGCTTGGATTGCTTGTCCCGTCCGCAATTCCACTGGTTGGTGTAGCTGCGCAGCGTGCCCACGGCCAGATTTCGAATGATGGCGACCGCAATATCATAGACGCTGTCAACTATATCGTCAGCGGCGAGGGCAAAGGTTTAGGTGCAGTTGGAATAGTGGATGAGCAGATCTTTGCCGCACGTGAGTTCAAGAAGTCAGACGACCGGCCGGGTGGATATAAAGCCACGGGCGGACACGGCGGTGTCCTGGGTAGCATGGGCCCCCCGGTCACCATCTGGTATAAACCTAACTATAGGCACACCACTACGTCCATGGTAAATATCGATAATTTGCCTGGGATGCTTAGCTTTTCGGACTTTTCGGGAGATGCTCGCCAGGTTACTGTAAAAATCAAGAATGAGGATGGTTCGTTAGCACCTGACTCTATTCCAAGCGTTGCGATTGCGAAGTACGGCCATTACTCTGCTCGCGATTCCAAAGGCTCTGCCGACTCGGAGGTAGACATTCTGGCCCGCATCAGTACTGCTCTATCCGAGCAATCGGCTGGGGCCGGCAGCGGTGTGAACCAACTCCATGGTCTTGTTTTTGAAGGGCTTGCTCCATATGGCATTGGCGCGGGCAATCAGATCGCCGCTATGGACATTGCCGCCTGCAGCGGCCTTCCAGTGGTACGAGTAGGACGAGGCGATCCCGGCGGACGCGTGCCTAAGAATCAGATTGGTCTGACCATGGATGGAAATAACCTAGACGCTACCAAGGCTCGCCTTCTATTGATGGCTGCGATGATGAAGCTGGGTAGGTTGCCAAAAGCTCAAGACCCGCGTAATGCCACGCAGCATGAGAGGGATGCGATAAAGGCGAAAGTGCAGCAATTCCAGGAGATTTTCGATGCTCATTAGAACTGAATACTCTTTAATGTTTTAAGTCTTAGAAAAATAAGACAGTACCGATGTTTAAGCGGTACTGTCTTAGCTGAGTTTTATGTTACTTTACGCTGTGGAACTTTCGGATACCGAGGCCTAAAGCGGGCAATCCAAGAGCGCCGATCACTGCGAACAGCGCTAGGGCAATCCTGATCCGTTTGACGCAGATCCACCAGTGCTAGGCACGCCAGGAACCGGCGGCGTCGCTGTTGGAGGGATGACAGTTGGCGGTACAACCGTGGGAGTTGCAGGCGCTACTGTCGGTATTGCGGGCGGGTCATAGGTATTTTCGTAAATGAGAATTGTAGGCAGGTCAGGCCTTGGCATGATTTCCGCAGGATTGATGAACGCGTGCGGCAGTCCGTTTGCTGGTCGTCCCATCACATTGCCGAGCGGTCTCATCTCATCGCTCGCGGCGATATCGAACCCTTCCCGCGTGATGAGTTCGTTGAGTATCCATTTCGAAAGCTGGGCGTCACACTTGTAATGAGTCAGGTATTGCTCTCCGTTCATACCCGCAAACATCAGGCCGGAGTTCAGGCCGAAAGCATCTGAGCCCGTGTAAATCATCATGTTGGCTTTGTTAGATTTATCGAACATCTCGCTCTGGTCTCCGCCGACGATAATGAGGGCGTCAGGATTAAAAGACTCGAGTTGTTTTCTGAGTGCTGTATGCGCGTTTTTGAAACGCTCCCGGTGAGCTTCCAGATCCCCCTGATTCATGCGGCTGGGAGCAGCGCCCCCATCTGAGATGCCCATTCGTTGACCATTGTGAAACCGGCAACTAGCTGGTCCTTAGGCGTGTACATGCCAGGAGCATGAGAACTTTAGAGACCGAGACCTATGGGCATTGGAGCCTCCCGTTATTTATTCGGTATACCTAAGTTTTATAGAAAATTAAGGTTAGCCTGTGAAGTCTCTTACCTTTTTCCAGAATAGAAGATAGCCTAACGCCATGCTTCCGCCAATGATTGCACCTGTCGTTAGTGCGTTAGGTATGCCGATGAATGATGCGAGGAACCCCATATAAGCGCCGCCCAGAGAGTTCGCGCTTCCTGAAAGAATCGAGTTTACTGCCATCACACGCCCTCTCTTTTCGTTAGGTGCTAGTAGCTGAAGGGTCGTTTGGCGGATGGCCATCTGGATCGAATCGACAAACCCAAGAAGTCCTGCCAGTCCGAGTGAAAATATGAAGACATGGGACCTGGCAAAGATGGCTAATAAAATGCACCATGCTAGAACTGAGAGTATTGTAATCAGTCCTTTTCGCTTAACATTACCAATCATCAATAACGAGACAAATCCCACGAGTGAGCCGAAGGCCGGAGCCGATATTAGCAATCCCAGTCCGAAAGGCCCCTGGCCGAGAATGTCTTTTGCGATAGCAGGGGCCATAGCCTGGTAATACCCGGTAGTTTGGGCTACGAAATCGAGCAACAGGATAGCGATGAGTACCTGCGTTGTAATTGCGAACCGCAATCCTTCGAATATAACTCCAAAATTCAACTTAATGGGGCGTCTTGGCGCTTCTACTAGCTTTACTCTGCTTATTACTATCACAGCCGGCAGGATAAGTACCGCATTAAAGAAGTAGGCTGCGCTAGGTCCGACTGATCCGACCATGAAACCTGCCAGGGTTGGGCCGAAGAGCTGTGAGATCCGCTGGGTCGTTAGATTAAGCGTGCTTGCATTGAGCAGGTAAGCACGAGGCACGATGCTCGGAATGATCGCCTGACGGGCGGGAAGCTCAAGCTGACCCATGCATGCTGCGAAGAAAGTTATGATGTAAATGTGCCAGACCTTGATAACTCCAGTCAGGGTTAAAAATCCCAGAAGGAGCGCCACTCCTACCTGGAAAACCTGATTGATGTTGATCAGCTTTTTCCTATCGAAGATGTCCGCCAGCGTTCCGCCAAACATTGAGAATACGAGGGACGGAATGGCCTGAAATAGGAAGGTCAGCCCAAGAGCACGAGTAGAGCCTGTAATTTGATAGACCTGGTAAGCGTTCGCGAACGCGCGCATGGACTGGCCGGCGCTGCTTATGGGAGCAGTTACCCAAAGAAGGCGAAAGTCTGGGAAACGGAGAGAGGCAAACCCACGTATATTCTCGGGCGCTTCCTCTTGCTCGGGGGCGACGGCCGCGGGAGAAGCCGGTGGCTTCTGGTCTTCGGGTGTTTTTGCCATGCGGGGGATTGTATCATGCCTGTAAACTTTTTGTGCAATGAAAATTGGTGAAGTTAAAGTATCCTTTCTATTGACAATTGCAGGCGCGGTATGTTCTGATAGCGCCATCGAGGGCGTGGAGGAGGACATATGCGGACCATTTACGCTAAGCTCTTGGCTGTCTCCCTTTTAATTGCGGCAATCGCCGTAAGTTGCGGTACTAATGACGAACCTGCTGCGACTCAGCCGCCAGGCACGGCCGCTGTGACCCAGACACCATCATCTATTAGAGTTCCGACACCATCGGCTAGTGTTACTCCGGTATCTACAACATCTACAAGTGGGGGAGGTATCACTGCAAAAGATGCAGGCGTCCCCACAACAGGTACTCCGCTGGACAATGCCATCCTGGTTTCGAACTGGGAGCTGGACGGCCTGCGATATGGCGGGACGATCCGTGAAGGCACTGGCAACACGACAGCAACGATAGACCCCACGCGCAATAACAGCTCACCAATTAACAGCGTAGGACGCTATATTTACGAGAAACTCATCGGTCTTAAGCCGCGCCTCGATAGCCCTGTGGGAGAGATCGCTCCTGTTCTGGCTGAGAGTTGGAAGGCGTCAGCGGATTTAACCACCTATACATTCAAGCTTAGGCAAGGCATCAAGTGGCAGAACCTGCCGCCAGTCAACGGTCGTGAGCTTGTGGCTGATGACGTGGTGTTTAGCATCGAGCGTAACATGAAGCCCGATTCTATAAGGTACGTTGATTATCAGCAGATAGACTCTGTTACCGCGCCTGACAAGTACACGATTGTCATGAAATTGAAATCGCCAAACGCCTGGGCTCTTAACGACATATTCACGCGTCCAGATTATGTGGTAGCTAGAGAGCTAGTCGCACAGGAATCCGATGGGATTCTAAAGCTGAAAGCGATTGGTACCGGACCATTCATAATTAAAAATTATGAGTTCAGGAGAAGCGGGACATTTGTCAGAAATCCCAACTACTGGGACAAGGATATTAAGGGTAATCCACTTCCATATGTAGATGCCGTCGAACAGACTTACCTGACGGATACTGCGACTACAGTAGCAGGATATCGGACTGGACAGTTCGACTTTATGTACACAGGCAGTACGCTTGGCACACTGGACATTATCAACCTCGCTAAGAGCATGCCTGGTCTCAGGACGTACAGCCCTTCCGTAGGCGCGACATCGGGCATGGCGTTCAACACGAAAGCGAAACCATGGAGCGACGTGAATGTGAGGCGCGCAGTAAACATGTCCCTGGATAAAAGTCGCTATGCCGACCTTACGTCTGCGACCGCAGCATGGCAGTACGGCTTGCCCATGAGATGGGACCTGGTATCGGACAAGCCCTTTACATCTGACGACCTAGGACCCTATTACAAATACAATCCTCAGGAATCAAAAAAGCTTCTGATTCAAGCCGGATTCCCGGACGGGAAGCTGAAGATTTCCGCCCCGATCCAGATCGGCGGTGCCACCGCGATCGCGAGCTACCAGGTTGTTCAAGACCTCTGGAAGAAGGAGGGAATTGATCTGGAAATTTCTGCTGTGGAATCTGTGGTCATGTTCACGAGCTATTACACGAAGCAGCACAAGGACCTGGCTCCAACGTTCCAAACATTTGGTGATTTGAGCTTGAACACTTACGCTCAGAACAAGTTTGCCACCAACGCCAGCGAGAATACTTCATTCATCGACGACCCCGAAGTTCAAAAGGTTGTGGCGTCTATCAAGACTACGACTGACCCCGCGAAGTTGAGGGAATACGCAAGGTTCCTCTGGGACTTCGATACGCTGGGCGTTTGGAACATCTGGACGCCTGGAGGCAGGACTTACATCGCCGTGACGCCTCACGTCCGTAACTACATGCCGAGGTATAACGATAACTTTACGAGCGCACGCAACGGTATTGAGTGGTGGCTGACGGACGCGCCAAGGACATCCCCGTAAATTTAAGGATGAAAGCTATGCGGACTAAGTTAAGCGGTCTCGTAGATGCTGAGAAGGGGCTCCTTGATAGGAGTATCTTTGTCGATAAAGACCTTTACCAGCAAGAACTCGAACAGATCTTCGGGCGGTGCTGGCTTGTGATAGGGCACGAAAGTCAGGTCCCAAATCCAAATGACTTCGCCTCGTCCTATATGGGAGAAGACCCCGTCCTGCTCACGCGCGACTCTAAGGGCAAGCTGCACGCTTTTCTGAACATGTGCCGGCATAGAGGCAACCGCATATGCAGGGCTGATGCGGGCAATGCGCCGTCGTTTATGTGCACATATCACGGTTGGACGTTCGCTACTGATGGCAAGCTTGTAGGTGTGCCGGGGTATAAGGAAGCTTACTTCGAGGAACTGGATAGGTCCCAATGGGGTCTGGTGGAGGCTAGGGTAGATTCTTATAAAGGGCTGGTATTCGCCACATGGGACAAGCAGGCTCCTTCGCTGCCTGATTACCTTTCAGACATACCGTGGTATATGGATTTGCAGTTTGATAGGAGAGCCGGCGGGACTGAAGTAGTAGGTGGCATCCTTAAATGGATACTTCCTGCTAACTGGAAATTTCCTGCCGATAATTTCGCGGGTGACAACTACCACGCTCCAATAACTCACGCCTCCACAAATTTGGCTGGCATCAGACATGGGCGTAACCCAACTCCCGGATCAGGCGGGCGCGGCCAAAGCTATTCGGTTCATGCAGGCAACGGCCACGGCGTTATCAGCATTGGAATCAACCCTAACAGGGAAGAGCTTAGAAATGCTCCGCCGTCACTAAACGTGCCGGATATCGTGAGGGACTACTATGATGCGCATATGAAAGAATTTAATCAGAGGTTAGGTTCACTGCGCGCCAGTAATATCACGCCAAAGATTCTTACCGTTTTCCCGAACTTCTCTACCCATATGAGATCGCAGTTGCGTGTCTATCACCCGAGAGGTCCGGAGAGGACTGAGATGTGGGTCTACTGTCTTGTGGATAAAGAGACACCGCATGAAGTAAGAGAGGCTATGCACACCAATCTGACGCTTACGTTTGGCCCAAGCGGGACGCTCGATCAGGATGATATGAACAACTGGGTACAATGCACCGCTTCAGGCAAGGGGTTGATGGGCAAAAAGCATCTGATCAATCTTCAGCTAGGCCTCGGGCACGATGGACATAATGAGCTAGTCCCAGGGACGGTAGGAACTAACCCGAGCGAGACTCCACAGAGGTACTACTATGCCCGTTGGGCAGAACTGATGGACGCTTCCAGCTGGAGCGACATTTCTTCGAGCCCGATAACGTATACGACTAAGTAAATCTCTAAATAGAATACCGACGTCAAACAGAAGAGCCCTCCGAATTTCGGAGGGCTCTTCTAGTATCTTTAAGTTCTAGTAAAGCTAGGCAGTTACAGGCTGCCTGATGGGTACGCCGTTATCGACGAGGTACTTGGCCAGTTTCTGTACAACTTCGGGTGAAGCAGGCATTGATGTAGATGCTCTGGTCAGCTTGTGCACCGGGATACCGCGGAGTCGGTAGATTTCCCTGGTTACGTCGCCCTTAGCGATATCCGTAGCTCCCTGTCTGAACAGTATGAACTCAGTGAGTTTAGGAATCGCAGCATTCCAGTCGCGGCGCGCGAAAGCCTTCCAAACCTCACCGAATTTCTCCGGAGCCATAGTGGCAGCGGGGAACATGGTGCCTTTGGCTCCGAGAGGAACTTCGATCGGAAGAAACTCAGCATAACCGCCCAGATAAACGAATTCTTTTGGCATGAGCTTCAGCCACATGAACTTATCCTGCGAGTCTGTGCTGGACATCTTGCAGCCCTTGAACATCGGAAGTTCTTTGAACATCCTCTCAAGGAACTTGGGAGTGGTCTTGAACTGGGTTGTTCCGAAATTGTCATACATGACTAAAGGCATGTTTGGAACTGCGGCTGAGACCATCTTGTAGTGGTTAATAACAGCATCGTCGCTGTGCTTTCCATAGTAGAGAGGCAGAACGGCTAAAGCTGCTGGCTTAAGTTTCTCGGCATGCTTCGCCAATTCGATCGTTGATTTAGTGTCCGCTGTACCGATCTGGAGAATAACCGCGACGCGGTTGTTGTTCTGCTCCATGATCGCCTCTGCAGCTATCTTCCTCTCGTCTAGGCTCATGTGAGGTCCCTGACCAGCCGAGCCGATTGTGAACAGGCCATCTACGCCTGCATCGATCATATACTGGACTATAGCTTTTAGATTCTTAACGTCTAATTCATCGTCCGCTGTGAATGGCGTACCGATTCCTGGTGAGTATCCGCCCTTAAATTCTGGCATAAAAGTAATCCCCCTTCTTGATTTAGGTAAGGCTAAGTTATCAGATTAGGACTCACAATGTCAACTAAAGTTATTCTTTTGTTGCGTGCTATTCTGAAGCAGATAGAATGGCGGCAAGTTCAGAAAGAAAAAGTATTGAGTATGCCGTTAGTTTGGATACCGACACCATTGAGACATTACAGCAACGGAGTTGTAAAGGTAGTTGTCGAAGGAAAGACGCTGAGGGAAATCATAGATAATCTGGCCCGGTGAGTGAGAAGTTCCTACCGCTAAAACGATCTTTGCCATTCTTACATTCCTCCTGCTCTTGCGGGCGTCGACGCTGGTGCCAGTCTAGGCATCATTCTCAATTCCTGCTCAAGCTCTTTTATGTACTTCAGCCTCTTAGCTTCTTCCTCATCACTTCCCTTTACCGGGGCAAGGGCTGGGCGAACCGATGGGTCGCGGCCAATCGGGTTCATGCCGATGGTGCGCCCGCTCTGGCTGATGAGCTGCGGATGAATGCCCGCATCGAAGAGAGGCCTTGGGTTTTTATCGATGATGTACTGCTTATCCTCTTCAGAAAGCTTGAATTTCTCCATCATCGAGTGAGGGTCCTTCTTGAACTCCTCAAGTACTTCGGGCTTTTTCAATTCAAATAAAAGTCTGCCTATTCGATATGTGTTCATCTTAAACTCCGGTTGTTTATGAACGTCTGACTTAATGATACTAGTTTGACGCCTATGGTTGAAAGTTTTCGTAGCTAAACATAGAGCATTTGGCTTTTGCTTGTCAAACGCATGTGACTATTCGTTAATCAAAAGTTGTTTACTAATGAAGCACGTTTAGCAGTAGAATTGCGGAAGTTCGACATATGGTGTTAGGAGAAGAGGATGACTACAACAAAGGATGCTCACAAGTCCAAACTTATCGGCACTTCACCGGTAAGGCCAGACGGCGCTGGGAAGGTTACAGGAGAAGCTATATTTGCTGCTGACGTGTCTTTGCCGGGCATGCTCCATGGCAAAATCCTGCGCAGCCCTCACGCACATGCGAGAATAAAATCGATAGACGCGAGCGAGGCGTTAAAGCTGCCCGGAGTCAGAGCCATAGCCACTCACCAGGACTTCCCTCCTATTCCATCAAATCTTAAGGTGGATAGCGGCGAATATATGACGCTCAGAGATCTTAGAGACAGAGTGCTAGCGTCCAATAAAGTGCTGTTCAAAGGGCATCCTGTTGCAGGAATCGTAGCGGATAACGCTCATATTGCTGAAGAAGCCATGGCAAAGATTAAGGTCGAATATGAAGTCCTGAAATCTGTTACCGATGTCCGCACCGCTTTGAAAAAGGATGCTCCTGTACTGCACGATAAGCTGAACTCTATCTCACGAAACTCAAAGTTGGAACAGGTGTCTCCCAACGGTCTGATTATTAAGGCTGATTCCGGTAATGTTGAGCAGGGATTCAAAGAATGCGATGTGGTCATCGAAAGGGAGTTCACAACTCAGACAGTACATCAGGGTTATATTGAGCCACAAGCGACGGTAGTCGACTATCTTAGCGATGGCTCCATCGTCTGCCATTCATGCACTCAGGGCACATTCAGATACAGAGAGCACATTTCCGATATCCTACAGATTCCCCAACACAAGATAAAGATCGTTCCAACAGAGATCGGTGGTGGGTTCGGAGGCAAGGAGGTCGCTTACCTCGAACCAATAGCAGCTATCCTTTCAAAGAAGACGCAGAGGCCCGTAAAGATCGTGATGTCCAGAGCTGATGTGTTCCAGGGGACAGGACCAGCTTCAGGTTCATGGATGAAAGTAAAAATAGGCGCGAAAAAGGATGGCAAGCTCCATGCCGCTCAGATGACGCTCGCTTATGAAGGGGGCGCATGGCCAGGCTCGCCAGTATCGGGAGGTGCTAGCATCGGTCTTGGCAGGTACAACATACCGAATCAGCTGATCGAAGGCTACGACGTGGTACTTAACAAGCCGGCAACCCAACCGTATCGCGCACCAGGCGCTACACAGATCCATTTCGCCACAGAGACGATCATTGACGAGATTGCCGAAAAACTTGGAATCGATCCTGTCGAGTTTCGCATGATAAATACGGTCCGCGAAGGAGACCGTAACGTTCAGGGTGTGCCATTCCAAAGGATCGGCAGCACTCAAGTACTCGAGGCTATCAAGAACTCAGAGCACTATAAATCACCGTTGGGCGGACCTAACAGGGGCCGTGGCTTTGCGTTCGGGTTCTGGCGCGGCGGCGGCGGACAGTCGTCGTGCAATATATCTGTACACCCAGACGGAACGGTTAGTATGCTTGAAGGCAGCCCTGACCTCAGCGGAACCAGGACAGCCATAGCTATGATCGCAGCGGACACGCTTGGCATTCCGCTTACAAACGTGAAGATAGCCGTCGGTGATACGGACTCAGTAGGCTATAGCATGGGGTCATGGGGCAGCCGCACTACATTTGCGACAGGGCTGGCTTCTTATGAAGCAGCAACAGACCTGAACAAGAAAATGACCGCCAGGGCTGCGAAGATCTGGGAAACTACACCAGACAACGTTGAGAACTCCGACGGCGAGTTCCGCCATAAGTCAGACTCTGCGCTGAAGATCACGTTCGCACACCTTGCTGAAAAGCTGAATTCAACTGGGGGCCCGATCATGGGTTATGGCCTCGTAGACCCAGCGAGAGGTGTAGGCGCATGTTTTTGCGCTAACCTCGTTGACGTCGAAGTGGATCCTGAGACGGGCAAGGTCACTATCCTGAGATTCACAACGGCTCAAGACGTCGGCCGAGCTATCCACAAGGCGCTTGTCGAAGGCCAGATGCAGGGTGGCGTTGTACAGGGTATCGGTTGGGCACTGAACGAGGAATATGTCTTCGATCAGAATGGCAACATGTCCAATCCAACGTTCCTGGACTACCGCATGCCGGTTGCGCTGGATGTCCCAATGATTGAGTCAATCGTCGTCGAGGTGTTCAACCCATCACACCCCTATGGGGTGAGGGGCGTTGGTGAGGACAGCATCACAACTCCTCCTGGCGCTATAGCAAACGCAATATACAGAGCGACCGGAGTGAGAATGGAGAAGCTTCCAATGTCCCCAACGAACATTATGGAGGCTATGAATAAGCAAAAAGGCAGAAAGAACTAAACAGCTTCACATATCGAAATAGAAAATGCCCTCCATTTCGGAGGGCATTTTTTGTTGTTTATAGATGGGCCAAGTCTAATTGGGGGAGCCCTTTAAGCCTTGAATACCGCGAATCACGTTTAGCTCGCCCAAACCTACAGATGCATGCGTTAGCCTGCCGCGCAATACGCGGGCCTTGGCATAGTCGGCGCGGGGGTGGGCAGAATCCATATGGCCTTCGTGGACGATCGTATCGAGCTCAGTCGCGTCCGATTTTTTCAAATAGGCGTGGCACTCTTTCATCACAGCGTCCACGTACTCAATGAAGATAACCCATGGCTCGAACCTGACAGCCTTTGCCTTCTCCCAATCATATCCGCGAAGAGGAAAATCAGCTGGCAGTCCTTGCTTCGCTCTGTACGTACTTTCCCACAGAGTAGGCTTGCCCTGTACAACCGCATTGATGCACCTATCGACGCCCTCAGCGGCGTGCCATGCGGTATATGCGATGCTGTTGCACGTACCCAGAGTGAAATACCTCTGCTCATGTGTGAGGCCTGTCAGGCAGTGCTTAAAGTGATTTTGCATCTGGTCGACTGTATCGATCAGAGACAAGCGTGCGCTATCTGTTGCGATCTGTGTAGTCATAACTATTTCCTCTCTGTTTGAACTTTTACTATTTCTATTTGACGAATCGTGTGTCTTTGGGATCCAGACGCACTTCATTCCAACTGGGCGCTGCCATCAGCTCTGCCCACCAGCCGTAGAATTCGCGATCGTTCAGTTCTGTATGAGACTGGGCGACCTTACCAGGAAACTTCTCTGTGCTAGACATATGCCCAAGACCCATTTGCTGGTTCATTGGGTAACGTTTGCCGATAGTATAGTGGCCTGAATCCGTGCACTGCACCCAGTTGTTCATATCGTCCACCTCCAGGCCACCGGACGGGCCGAAGGTCTGTGCCAGGTGCGCCTTCAAAGCCATCTTGATGTCCTGCGGCGCCTTTTTATCGACGATGCAATAAATCCACATCTCCGTTAGCTCGGGACCACGTGGGTGATACATCCTCAGCTGAGCCCTGGTGTGGGTGGACATGTTAGGGAATACGGTCGAAGTAGGAATGGTGCCTCTGCCGGCACGTGTGTCGCCCAGGCGTTTCTCGAGCTCCGGCGACGTTGACACGAAGTAATCCTGAATATTAGGCGGAAAGTTCTGGTAGCGTCGTCTCATCTCCACTTCTGTGGTGCTGAAGCCGACTACGATGTGCCCATTAGCGGCGGTAACTGCGAGGTTGTCGGAGTTCCGGGCGTATGGGTTGCGCGGCGGCTGGCCTTTATAGCCAAGCATTGCCACAGAACCGTGAGTGATAGGCCCGTGATATCCGTCAGCGCCAAAATTGTCCGCCGGGAACTTCCAGTTTGATTTAAGCATCCACTTGGATATGCCCAGGACTTCCGTGCCGCCCTCCCGTCTATCTAGCAAGAGGTCAAGATACCACGCCATATTGCTGAGGTAATCATCCACCTTTGGCGCTTGTTTGTCCCACGTCGCGAACACAAGGCCTTTGTAGCTGCCGATCTGCCCAGCCTCAACAAGCCCCCACTGAGAGCGGTCCAGCTCTTCGAAATAGGCTTCCTTGTATCCTGGCACGCCAACCAGCTTGCCGTCCGTGGAGAATGTCCAGCCGTGATAGGTGCACATGAACGACGGCGCGTTCCCAGCGTCAGCCCTGCAAATACGGTTGCCCCTGTGGCGGCACATGTTCAGGAAAGAGTGGAGCTTGCCTTTGGAGTCGCGGGTAAGGAGGATAGGATCTTCGCCCATGTAGCCGGCTATGAAATCGTTTGGTTTTGGTACCTGGCTCTCATGGCCCAGAAATAACCAACAGCGACCGAAAACTTGCTCAAGCTCCTGCTTGTATATATCCGGGTCGCTGAAAATTCTGCGGTCCATTACACCCTTAACGTTATCTACTGTTTTCAGGATGGATATATCAAGCATTTTGTTATCCTTCTTATGGTTCTGGTTCTTTGCGAAGGGACATTAGGAGTTGCCCAAAGATACACCGCTCGTTTAGAAACTGTCAAGCAATGTATCTATGGTAGTGCCCCGGCTCCTATATACATGGTTCTATATCATTTTGGGAAATTGCTATAACCATCTAAGGCGGTTACTTGATGAAACAAAATCGATTAGTCCAAATGGTTAAAAAACTGAAGATTTTGCGCTATTTCTAAATATGTAATTTGGGTTCAGACTTGGATACGAAGATATGGCAAAGGAGATTCACGATGACAAATCAAAGTGTGGATAAGTGGAAGGGTCGTGGAAAGCAGGTCGCGGGAAAAGTAAAACAAGACACGGCTACAACTGAGTCTGAGCGCCGCAAAGGTAAGGTTCTAGAAGTCGAAGGTAAAGTACAAGAAGGCATGGGTAAGATAAAGGAAAAAATTAAGAAGGCGTTAAAGTAATACGGTTAGCCAGCTAACCGGTAGCCAAAGGTGTCGGTCACGACGTTAAATCGTATGGACAGAAGCTCAACAACTTCTTATAAACGGACATGCCTACTCTAGGCTTGCCTTCAATGCTGTCTCGAAACCCTTCGGCATCAATTTCTATACATATCGAGTTGGTAAGGTCAGGCGCTAAATAACTGTGCTTATACCAGCCTATCAACGCTTGAAAGCATAGGCATCCCTAACAGAAGACTAATCCCTGCCTACCGTTCCATCGTAATCGATAGAGTGCAGCGGAAGGCCTATGCTTTGCAACCCGGACTCGATCGCTTTGCGGTCGCCTACAACCAGCCAGGACAACTCCTGCATATCTAGCCACCTTTTTGCTACCCCGCGGACATCTTCCAGCGAAACAGAACTGATCTTTTCAGGAAAAATCTGAAGGTAATCGTTAGGAAGGTCAAAGGCTACGATTTCCATCACCTGTTCAAGAATCCCGGACGGGGTCTCGAAACCCGATGGGTATTCTTGAAGTATCGCATCCTTCGCGGCAACAAACTCTTTTTGGGTAACCGGGCGTGATTCCTGAAGCTCTTTAAATTCCTTGATAGTTTCAAGGATTGCCTCACGGGTTACAGTCGTTTGAACACTGCCGCCAGCGGAAATCAAAGATGAAGGTTTGTACCAATCTATGGATGAGCGGTAGCCGTAGCTATAGCCTTTGTCCTGGCGCAGATTCATGTTGAGGCGTGCCGTAAATTGTCCTCCGAACACGTGATTTAGCAGCAATAGTGGCCAGTAGTCAGGGTGAGACCTGGAAACTCCAGGCGTTACAACGCGTATCAAGGATTGCGCGGCTCCCGGTTTGTCCAGCAGGTATATCGCCGCACTATTTGGCGTTCTAGAAGTATTATTCGCGGCTGCGATCCGTTTGTCCGCGGGGCTTTGCCAGTCGCCCAAGTAACGCCTGGCTCGCTGAGCCACCTCATCCATGGACACGTCTCCCACAACAAGTAGTGCGATATCCTCAGGGCGGTAGTTGTTCCTGAAAAAACCCATGAGGTCGTCTCTCTTAGCATTTTTTAAGGATGCTTCTGTCCCAGATGCGGGATGCCCGTATGGAGAATCGGAGCCATAGGCAAGCAGAGGAGCTACCCTGCCAGCAAGCGCGCCGGCATCGTCTCTCTGCCGCTGTAGGCCGGTTAGCCGCTCCTTGCGTATCCGCTCCAGCTCTTGCTCCGGAAATGAAGGGACACGAATTATTTCAGACATAAGCTCCAGGGCTGTAGGCCAGTGTTTGGTCAGGGTTTCAGTGGACAAAATAGACTCCTCACGCCCCGTCCCTGCGGACAGGCGGCTGCCCATAAACTCAAAGTCATCAGCAATTTGATTGCTGGAGCGGGTAGCGGTCCCTTCCTGCAGCATTGCGGTAGTAAAAGCCGCGAGGCCTGGCAAACCGGTTGGGTCATTCGCTGCACCCTCTTTGACAACAAGTCCCATCGATACCACCGGCAAAGCCCGCTTCTCGATGACGAATACCTCGAGACCATTTGGAAGCTTCGTTCGCTGAGGCACAGGGGCTTTAAATCCTTTTGTCTGTGTGGGAGCGGGTTGTATTGTGCGGTCTACAGGCGTGATGGGAAGGCGCTTAGGCGGCTCAGGCAGGACGGCCATCTGAACGCGGATGTCTTTTAAATATTTGCTCGTGACCATCCGTATGTCTTCTGGCTGAACTGAGAGAAAGCGTTGAATATCACGGTTGATCAAATCAGGGTCGCCTGCAAAGACGTTGAAGGAGTTCAACCTGTTGGCCCTGCCTCCAAATCCTCCTATGCTTTGCATCTGCCGAATGGAAGCAGCTTCGAATCGATTTTTTGCGCGAGTAAGCTCTTCAGGTGTTAGAGGATGTTTCTCAAGCTTTTCAATCTCCGCAAGCGCTACCTCTTCTACCTCACGGGCAGTATGGCCTGCGGCAGCTGTAACGTCTATGCGAAACTCGCCTGCAATCTCCGCTGAACTGTTGCTAACGCTGACGCTATGAGCGATACGTCGTTCGTAGACCATGTCACGGTAGAGCCGCGCGCTTCTTCCATCACCGAGGATAGTAGCCAGCACAGACAATGCAGCCTCGTCATGGTGGAACCTCGGCACTGTCGGCCAAACGATGGTCGAGCGTGGAAGGAATACCTTGTCATGGAGAGTCAAACTTGTTGAGCTGGTTAAGCCAGTAGCCTTGGCGGCTATCCTTGGCGGCACATTTGCGGAAGGTAAGTCAGCGAAGTATCGCTCGACAAGCCCGCGAGCCTCTTCTAATTCGAGGTCGCCAGCTAAGGCAAGGCTAGCATTGCTCGGACCGTAATATTTGCGGAAGAAAGCCTTTACGTCTTCCAGTGTCGCACCGTCCAGGTCTTCGTGAAATCCTATGGTCGGCCAGTGATATGGATGGGGCGCGGGATATGTTGCTTCCTGTATGGCTATCTCCGACATGCCGTAAGGACGGTTTTCATAACTCTGGCGGCGCTCATTCTTAACGACGTCCCGTTGAAGGTCCAGCCTGCGCTGGTCTAGAGCCTCAAGCAAGAAACCCATGCGGTCTGATTCCAGCCAAAGCGCAAGACCTAAGTGCTGGGATGGAAGGTTTTCCCAGTAATTGGTCCTGTCAAGATTCGTAGAACCATTCAGGGATGCGCCTACTGCTTGCAACGGCTCAAAAAAGCTCTTGTTGTGGTTCTTGGAGCCTTCGAACATGAGGTGTTCGAATAGGTGGGCGAACCCTGTTTTCCCAGGCTCTTCGTCCTTTGAGCCTACGTGGTACCAGACATTTACGGACACCAGTGGAAGCGAGCGGTCCTGGTGAAGAATTACGTCCAGCCCATTGGGCAGGGTGAATTTTTCAAATGATATTTGCATTAGCAGTAGTCCTCCAGCGATGTATCACGATACCATAAGCCGCCTGCTTATGCCTGTTATGCCGTGATTAGCCCATATCCATCGTATCTAGCGGCTAATTTCTGGCGGACTTTACCTTGGACTTGCTAAGCTCAGCTATTATCAAACTTGCGGTCTACTTTAATGTTTCTCCAGCCTGTTTCCCGTTCAGGCCCCAAACATCCCTGTAGTGTTGCCACGCTTCGCCCCTAAATATCAGGTATAGCGCCGTTTTTATCCGAGTAGCCTGCTCTGGCTCCAATGTTGTGGGCAACTCGGCAAGGGTTGAGTCAAGCAGTCACCGTATTTTCTTTGATCCAATAGCTCTTGTTTTCTCGCTATGAACGTTTCGAGGCTAATGGTGCGCTCGTTTCTCATATCGCTAGCGATCTTGTCAGCCGACCATTTGTAAAGAGCCTTTATCAGTTCGTCTCTAGTTGGGAAGTATATGTATACGGTACGTGCAGAAATGTCGACTTTTTTCGCAATCTCAGCTATAGAAATACGATGCAGTCCGCCGTTGGCGAGCCTTTCGCCTAATGCTTCAAGTATCGCTTCTCTGATTTGAGACTTTTGAACCTCTCGAGTAGATTTGGGTTTGTTCCTGCTTTTATTCAGACTTACCATTAGTTTCTTGCTGACTTAGCCATTTCACTCATTATTACGCATGTAACAAAAGACGTGTGTACTTTCTGATCTTTTCGAGTATCTATGCGCTCATAGGAGCTGGCACAGATTGAGGGTTGGCTTCTATCTTGCGTATCGCAGGC